>SBFV01000367.1 GCA_006227775.1 Gammaproteobacteria bacterium
CCGAGGGTGGACTGATCGGTATCCTGCTCACCAGCCTGTCCTTCCTGCTGTCCCTCTGGCTCTGGTTCCGTAACCTGCAACTGTCACGGGCGGAGCATGCGCCCATCTTCGAGGCCATGTGGCGCATGATGCGCATGGGTGCCATGGAGGACTTCCTGATCATCACCGCCGTGGGTTCCTCCTTGCTGCTCAGCGGCTTCAAATGGGCCTACCTCATCGACGTGGCGGCCTCGATCATCCTCATCTTCATCGTGATGCGGTCCATCGGCGACATCCTCTCCGGGACCCTGGGGGACCTCATCGATCGCAGCCTGGAAGAGCGGGATGAGATCGTCATCGTCCGCGAATTGGTCAACCACTTCGACGATTACGAGCAGATCCATGGTTTCCGCAGCCGCCGCGCCGGCAGCCAGGTCTTCGTCGAGCTCTTCCTGGAGTTTCACCCGGATCGCACCATGGGGCAGGTCTACGCGATCTCCGCCCGGCTCAAGGCCGCCATCCGCGCGCATTTTCCCAATGCCCAGGTGCTGGTCATTCCCAGCCACGGCGGGCGGTCGCCAGTGCTGCCCCTGGCCACGGCTGGTACTTGAGCAGTACACGGAATTCTTCGCCCAGGTCCAGGAACTGGCGGCCAGCAACTTCCAGTATTTCAAAGTCTATCTCCTGGCCGGTCTGGTCTACCTGCTGCTGGTGTCCCTCATCGTTCTCCTGGCCCGATACCTGGAGCGGACGGTGCTGCGCCCCCTGCTCTGAAGCTTCAGGCTCCCCAATCCCGGTCGCCGCCGCCCGAGGTCAATACCCCAGTCGCGCTTGCCATCGTCAGGGGTGTGGCGGGACGACTCAGGACCATTAACTTAACAGGGTGGGGGCTTTACCACCCCCCCCGCATGCTAGAATTACGCGTTTTCCAGGCCAGGCGCCAGGCGTTTTCGCCCCTTGGCCTGGCTTGCCCGTTCGCCCCCCGCCGCGCCCAGGTCAACCATCGCCATGCCGGATTTCGCCAAAGAAGTCATCTCCGTCAACCTGGAAGACGAGATGCGTCAGTCCTACCTGGATTACGCCATGAGCGTGATCGTGGGACGGGCCTTGCCGGACGTGCGCGATGGCCTCAAGCCGGTCCATCGCCGGGTGCTGTTCGCCATGAACGAACTGGGCAACGACTGGAACAAGCCCTACAAGAAGTCGGCGCGCGTGGTCGGCGACGTCATCGGTAAGTATCACCCCCACGGCGATACCGCCGTTTACGACACCATCGTGCGCATGGCCCAGCCCTTTTCCATGCGCTACATGCTGGTGGACGGGCAGGGCAACTTTGGCTCGGTGGACGGGGACGCTCCGGCGGCCATGCGCTACACCGAGGTCCGCATGGCGCGCATCGCCCATAGCCTGCTGGACGACCTGGACAAGGAGACGGTCGACTTCATCCCCAACTACGACGAGTCGGAGCGGGAGCCGACCGTCCTGCCGGCGCGCTTCCCCAACCTGCTGGTCAACGGCTCCGCCGGTATCGCCGTGGGCATGGCGACCAATATCCCGCCCCACAACCTGGGGGAGATCATCGCCGCCTGTCTGGCGGTGATCGAGCGGCCTGAGATCGGTATCGATGAGTTGATGGAACGGGTGCCGGGGCCGGACTTCCCCACCGCCGGCATCATCAATGGCGTGCGTGGCATTCGCGAGGCCTACCGCACCGGTCGCGGGCGGGTGGTGATGCGCGCCCGCACCCATACCGAGACCGAGAAGCGCAGCGGTCGCGAGGCGATCATCGTCACCGAGTTACCCTACCAGGTGAACAAGGCGCGTCTCCTGGAGCGGATGGCGGAGCTGGTCAAGGAAAAGAAGGTCGAAGGCATCGCCGAGTTGCGGGACGAGTCGGATAAGGACGGCATGCGCATGGTCATCGAGGTCAAGCGCGACCAGTATCCCGACGTGGTCCTGAACAACCTCTTCCTGCACACCGCCCTGCAATCGGTCTTCGGCATCAACATGGTCGCCCTGGTGGACGGCCAGCCGCGGCTGCTCAACCTTAAGCAATTGCTGGAGTATTTCCTGCGCCATCGGCGTGACGTGGTGACCCGCCGGACCATCTTCGAGCTGCGCAAGGCCCGGGGTCGGGCCCATATCCTGGAAGGGCTGGCGGTGGCCCTGGCCAACATCGACGAGGTCATCGATCTCATCAAGAGGTCCGCCAGCCCCGCGGATGCCAAGATCGGACTCATGATGCGGGTCTGGCGGCCCGGAGCGGTCTCCGCCATGCTGGAGCGGGCTGGCGCGGATCAGAGCCGCCCCGATGACCTGAAGCCGGGGTTGGGATTGCTGGGAGAGGAGGGCTATCGCCTCAGCGAGGCCCAGGCCCAGGCGATCCTCGATCTGCGCCTCCATCGCCTCACCGGCCTGGAGCAGGACAAGATCCTCCAGGAGTTCGAGGAGATCCTGAGGGCCATCGCCGAATTGCTGCATATCCTCTCCAGCCCCGAGCGCCTCATGGAGGTGATCCGCAACGAGCTGATGGCCATCCGGGATCAATACGGTGACGCCCGCCGGACCGAGATCCTGACGGACCACGCCGACCTGACCCTGGAGGATCTGGTCAACCCAGAGGACCTGGTGGTGACCCTCTCCCATGAGGGCTACGCCAAGGCCCAGCCCTTGACCCAGTACCAGGCGCAGAAGCGCGGCGGCAAGGGTCGCACGGCGGCAGGGACCAAGGATGAGGACTTCATCGAAAAGCTCTTCGTCGCCCATTCCCACCACACCGTCCTGTGCTTTTCCAGCCTGGGCAAGGTCTATTGGCTCAAGGTCTATGAATTCCCCCAGGCGGGACCGACGGCGCGCGGCCGTCCCATGGTCAATCTCCTGCCCCTGGGGCAGGGTGAGCGCATCCATGCCGTCCTGCCCGTCCGGGAGTATGATGAAAGTCGTTTCGTCTTCATGGCAACCAGTGCCGGCACGGTAAAAAAGACGCCACTGATGGAATTTTCCCGGCCCCTGGCCCGGGGCATCATCGCCCTGGACCTGCACGAGGGAGAACACTTGGTCGACGTGGCAATCACCGACGGCGCGCGCGATATCCTGCTGTTCAGTTCCGCTGGCAAGGTGGTGCGTTTCCGGGAGAGCGAGGTTCGCCCCATGGGCCGCGGGGCCCATGGGGTGCGCGGTATCCAGTTGGGCGAGGATCAACGGGTGATCGCCATGCTGGTGGTCGAGCCGGGCTCTACCGTCCTGGTCGTGACGGAAAACGGTTTCGGCAAGCGTACTCCCCTGCAGGACTTTCCCACCAAGGGTCGTGGCACCATGGGCGTCATCGCCAGTGGCGCCTCGACGCGCAACGGGGACCTGGTGGGGGCGGTGCTGGTACGTCCGGAGGATGAGATAATGCTCATCACCGTCGGCGGTACCCTGGTGCGCACGGCCGTGGGGGAGATCCCCGTCTTCGGTCGCTCCGCCCAAGGCGTCAAACTCATCCGGGTCGAGGAGGGTGAACGGCTGGCCGGAGTGGAACGTATCCAGGGTCTGGAGGGAGGGCTGCACGCGGCGGCAGCGGCGGGGGAAACGGATGCGAGCGACTCGCCTCGGGTCCTGGAGGATTACCTTGGCAGTGGCGGCACCCTGGAGGAGGGCGCATCCGGTGGTACCGAGACGGGCGAGGAGGATGAACCGGTCGACTAGACAGGCCAAGCGGCGCGAGGGCCGCGCTACCGATATTTGGCGGATGACGCTGTTCCCATTAAACCAGATCCGGATTTTGACGGAGTTACCACCATGACAAGACCCTATAATTTTAGCGCTGGTCCGGCCATGCTGCCGGAGAGCGTTCTCAACCAGGCCCGGGAGGAGATGCTCGACTGGCATGGCTCGGGTATGTGCGTTGCGGAGATGAGCCATCGCGGCAAGGAATACCTGTCCATCGCCGCCGACGCGGAGGCGGACCTACGCGAGCTTCTGGCCATTCCGGCCAACTATAAGGTCCTGTTCCTCCAGGGAGGGGCCTCCAGTCAGTTCGCCATGGTGCCGATGAACCTGTTGCGGGGCGGGCAGGACGCGGATTACATCAAGACCGGCTCTTGGTCCAAGAAGGCCATCCAGGAGGCCAAGCGCTACTGCACCGTCGCCGTGACGGAGGGGGGACACGAGGGTAAATTCACGAGCGTCCCTTCGCAGGGTGACCTGATCCTGAGCGAGACGGCCGCCTACGTCCACTACACCCCCAATGAGACCATCGAAGGCGTCGAATTCCCCTATGTCCCCGCTACGGCTGAGATCCCCCTGGTGGCGGACATGTCCTCGACCATCCTGTCGCGGCCCATCGACGTCTCCCGCTTCGGTCTGATCTACGCTGGCGCCCAAAAGAACGTAGGTCCGGCGGGTCTGACCCTCGTGATCGTTCGGGAGGACCTGATTGGCCAGTCCCTGGAGGGGACGCCGACCATGTTCGACTACAAGATCCATGCCGACAACGACTCCATGTACAACACCCCCCCGACCTATGCCTGGTACCTGGCGGGATTGGTGTTCAAATGGCTGCGGGAACTCGGCGGTCTGGAGAAGATGGCCTTTATCAACGAGCGCAAGGCCCGACTGCTCTATGACGCCATCGACGCGTCCAGCTTCTATGCCAACCCGGTGCGGCCGGACTGTCGCTCCTGGATGAACGTTCCCTTCACCCTGGCCAACCCGGATTTGGATGCGGCCTTCCTGGCCGAGGCCAAGACCAACGGCCTACTGACCCTCAAGGGCCACCGCTCCGTCGGGGGCATGCGCGCCAGCATTTACAACGCTATGCCGGAAGCGGGTGTCAAGGCCCTGGTCGACTTCATGGCCGAGTTCGAGCGTAAGCACGGGTGATCCCCGTCAACGCCCTGGCACTCAGCTTCATGAGGGGGCCTGCCACGCCTCTGGCGATGGAAGACGCCGTGGCTGTCTTTCACGCTAACCGTCATGAGGGGCGCGCCACACTCCTGAAAATGAAAGGCATTGCCGTGACTTTCACGCTAACCAGAAACCGGATCACCACTGAAGAATAATGCATAAGATACTGACTTTAAATAATATCTCCGTCGCGGGACTGAACCGGTTCCCACGGGAGAAATACGAGATCGCTTCCGAGATCGCCCACCCGGACGCCATCCTGGTCCGTTCCGCCAGCATGCACGAGCTGGAGATTCCCAGTTCCCTGCGGGCCGTGGGACGCGCCGGGGCCGGGGTCAACAACATCCCCGTGGCGCGCATGTCCGAACGCGGCATCCCCGTGTTTAACGCCCCCGGTGCCAATGCCAATGCCGTCAAGGAACTGGTGGTGGCGGGCATGCTCATGGCGGCGCGCAACATCGCCCAGGGCTGGGCCTTCGCCCGGGGTTTGGAGGGTGATGACACCGCCATCAGCAAGGCGGTGGAGGCGGGTAAGAAGCAGTTCGTCGGCTTCGAACTGCCGGGCCGCACCCTCGGCGTGGTGGGCTTGGGGGCCATCGGCGTCCAGGTTGCCAACGTCGCCCGGGCCCTCGGCATGAAGGTCATCGGCTACGATCCCACCATCACCGTTCAGCGCGCCTGGCAACTGGCCGCCGACGTCCAGCAAGCCTTGAGCGTGGACGACCTGGTTTCACGTTCGGACTTCATCAGCTTCCACGTCCCCCTCACCGATGAAACGCGGGGCATGATCAATGCGGACCGCCTGCGTAACATGCGCAAGGGGGCAGTCCTGCTCAATTTTTCCCGCAACGGCATCATCGACGACAAGGCGGCGGTGGGGGCCCTGGATACCGGCCATCTCTATGCCTATGTCTGCGATTTCCCCTCCAACCTACTGAAGGACCATCCCCGGGTGGTTACCTTGCCCCATCTGGGTGCCTCCACCCATGAGGCGGAGGAGAACTGCGCCGTCATGGTCGCGGATCAGGTGCGTGCGTGGCTGGAGGATGGCAACGTCACCAATTCGGTCAACTTCCCCGGGATCAATCTGCCGCGCTCCGCGGCCGGAACCTACCGCCTGGCGGTGGTCAACAGCAACGTGCCCAACATGGTCGGCCAGATTTCGACCGATCTGGCGGCCGTTGGACTCAACATCATCGACATGCTCAACCGCTCCCGGGGGGATATCGCCGTGACCCTCATCGACCTCGATCAGTGGGTGCCCCAGGAGACGGTGGTACAGTTGCGGGCAATTCCTGGCGTCTTGTCGGTACGCTGCCTGGGCTGCGACAAGAGCAAGGATGGCGCCTGATGCCAGCACGGGGCCTGGGCAAACGCGAGCGGCGGGGGAGGATGGAAGCTTGAATTCCGAGGAACGTCTGGCGGACGTCCGCCAGCGTATCGACGCGATCGATACCGAGCTTCTGCGCCTCCTGAGCGCCCGCGCTGCCTGCGCCGGGGAAGTGGCCGAGATCAAGGCGGAGTTGGGCGATACCCAGTTCTACCGTCCCGGCCGTGAGGCGGAGGTGTTGCGGCGCATCAAGGCCCGCAACCCGGGCCCCTTGAGCGGCGAGGCCATGGCCCGCCTCTTCCGAGAGATCATGTCTGCCTGTCTGGCCCTGGAACAGCCCCTGTCCGTGGCCTTCCTGGGACCGGCGGGGACCTTCACCCAGGCGGCGGCGGTCAAGCACTTTGGCCATGCCGCCACCACGGTTCCGGTGGCGACCATCAACGACGTCTTCCGCGAAGTGGAAGCCCGCTCCTGCCACTATGGGGTGGTGCCCGTGGAGAACTCAACGGAGGGGGTCATCAATCACACCCTGGACATGTTCATGCGCTCACCCCTGAGCATCGCCGGGGAGGTCAGTCTGCGCATTAACCACCACCTCATGAGCCGGGAGCCGGAATTGGCGGTCGTGCGGGTCCTCTACTCCCACCAACAGTCCCTGGCCCAATGCCGGGGCTGGCTGGACCGGCACCTGCCCTTGGTGGAGCGGATCGCCGTGGAGAGCAACGCCGAGGCGGCGCGCCTGGCCGCCAACCATCCTGGCGCCGCGGCGGTGGCCGGGGAGGCGGCGGCCGATATCTATGACCTGGATATCCTGGAGCGTTGTATCGAGGATGAGCCGGGCAATACGACCCGATTCCTGGTCATCGGTACGGAGGATGCCCGACCCAGCGGGGACGACAAGACCAGTCTGCTGATCTCCGCCCACAACGAGGCCGGCTCCCTCTATGCCCTGCTGGAACCCTTTGCCACGCACGGGATCAGCATGTCCCGCATCGAATCCCGGCCCTCCCGGCGCGGGCTCTGGGACTATGTCTTCTTCGTCGATATCGATGGTCACCGTGAAGATCCCAAGGTAGCCCCCGCCCTGGTGAGCTTGCGCCGGGCCTCCAGCCTGTTCCGCATCCTGGGTTCCTATCCCAAAGCGGTCATATGAGGGCGGGAAGCAATGCGGCGGAAGCGAGGCGTGCGTCCCCGTTATTGACTTCAGAACCACATCCCGCAATCTCCGGGCTGGCATGGCCTGTCCAACCCGAGAAATTCCAAGAGTAACCGCATGACCACCTCGACCAACCGCTTCCTTCACCTGTCCGCCCCCGGCCTGCCCGGACTCCAGCCCTATATTCCTGGAAAACCCCTGTCGGAGCTGGAGCGGGAACTGGGCATCAGCAACTCCATTAAGCTGGCCTCCAACGAGAATCCCCTGGGCCCTGGGATCAAGGCCCGCGAGGCCGCCATCGCCGCCCTGGCGGAGCTGGGGCGTTATCCAGATGGGGGCGGTTTCGAGTTGCGTCGGCTTCTGGCGGAGCGCCACGGCGTCGAGATGGCGGCCATCACCCTGGGCAATGGCTCCAACGATGTCCTCGACCTCATTGCCCGCGTCTTTCTCCATCCCGGTCAGGAGTCGGTCTTTTCCCAGCATGCCTTCGCCGTCTATGCCATCAGCACCCAGGCGGTGGGCGCCACGGCCCGTGTCGCCCGGGCACGGGACTTTGGCCACGACCTGGATGCCATGGCTGAACTGGTCAACGAGCGGACCCGGGTGGTCTGGATCGCCAATCCCAACAACCCGACGGGGACCTGGATCGACCGGGATCGGCTCTACAGCTTCCTGAACCATCTGCCGGATACCTGCGTCGCCGTGGTGGACGAGGCTTATACCGAGTACGTGGAAGACCCCGACTTTCCGGATGCCTCCCTGTGGCTCGAAAGGTTCCCGCATCTCATCGTTACCCGCACCTTTTCCAAGGTCCATGGTCTGGCGGCCTTGCGGGTGGGCTACGGTATCAGCCACCCCCATATTGCCGACCTGCTCAACCGCGCCCGTCAGCCCTTCAACGTCAACAGTATCGCCCAGGCGGCCGCCATCGCCGCCTTGGAGGATGAGGCCCATGTCCGGGCCTCTCTGGAACTCAACCGGGCCGGCATGCGCCAGATGGAGGAGGGTCTGAGCCGGCTGGACCTGGGCTTTATCCCCTCCGTGGGTAATTTCATCACCGTGGATCTGGGGCGGCCAGCGGGGCCCGTCGATCAGGCCTTGCTGCGCCTGGGCTGCATCACCCGGCCCGTGGCCAATTACGGCATGCCCCATCATTTACGGATCACCATCGGCGCCGAGGAGGAGAATTCCCGCCTCCTGGCCGCCCTGGCCACGGTCCTGGCGCAATGATATCCGGTATGGCGCCGGCGCATCCCGCCGTCCCCACGAACCCTGGCACGATCGGTGGCCATGAGGGTGCGCTGGCCTATGGCCATCGCTTCCCCATCCGACGCCTGACCGTTATCGGCGTCGGCCTCATCGGCGGCTCCCTGGCCCGTGCCCTGCGGCGGGCCCGGCTGGTGGAGGAGGTGGTCGGCTGTGGCCGCTCCCTGGACAACCTGCAGCGGGCGGTGCAACTGGGGGTCATCGACCGTTACAGCCAGGACCCGGCGGCGGCCGTGGCCGGGGCGGACCTGGTCTTCCTCGCCGTCCCCTTGGGGGCCATGGCCGCGACCTTCGCCGCCATTCGGGACCACCTGGCCCCCGGGGCCATCCTGACCGATGGCGGCA
>SBFV01000139.1 GCA_006227775.1 Gammaproteobacteria bacterium
AGAATGATCCGCTCGGCCCGCGCCGGGTCGAGCCTGCGCGAAAGCAGGTTGTAGGCCCCCATGCCAGGGATGAGATTGAAGAGGATTTCGGGAAAGCCCAGGTGGGTCCCCTGCTCGGCGATGATGAGATCGCTTGATAGGGCCGCTTCGAAACCGCCCCCGAGGGCGTCCCCCTGCACCAGAGCGATGGTCGTGATGGAGCTGTTGAAGTGGCTGATATTGTTGTAGAGGGCGTCCAGGCACTTCTTGCCATAGGTCAAGAGCCCGTTAGTGTCCCGATTGACGATACATCCACGGAACAGGGCGAGATCCCCCCCGAGATTGTAGACGCCCGGTATCGCGGAGGCGGTGACGTGATAACGAATTCCCATTTCGAGATGCTGCGCGCGCACCTGGGCGCCCCAGGTAATCAGGTTGTCTAGGAGCGCTTCCGTGAAACAGGGCCGGGCGGACCCATTCATGTAGCACCACGCGACTTCGTGCTTTGTATCGACGTTAATGGCGAGTTCCGGGTAGGCATTCAGTTTGCGGTGAATGGTGCTGACGGACGAGAGGCTGGTGGTCATGGTTATCTTCTGGCAAAGGAGATGGTTCAACAGCCGGCCTCGCCAAGCCAACGAAATTCAGGGCGCGCGTTGGGACAACCCGGATCAGGCTAAATCAGCGGCGATGCCTTGAACTCTCTGGAATTGCGCTTCCTTGGGTGGCGATGCGGGGGAGGTGCCGCGGGAGTCAGGGCGCTTCCCTGGCCCCCGTGGAGAACCTGGTGGCGAAGTCGAGTGGTGCTCAAAAGGTCTTCGAAATCTCGATCCCGATCAGGTGCGCGGACATCTCGTAATCGCCATTGATCGCCGCGGTCCCGTTGACGCCGCTGGTCCTGGTGTAGGGTACCGAACTGTAATAATCGCGATCATTGCCCATGACGTACATGTAGGAGGCCTCCATGGCAAAGCCGTCGCCCAGCTCCTGGGCCACGCCAAGCCCAAAGAGGTGGCGATCGGTATCGGGCACCCGGGCGCTGAAATAGCTATCGTCCTGCGCCGCCTGGTCATAGCTATAACCGAAACGCAATTGGGTCGTGGGCAGAACCTGCCAGGTGAGGCCAAGCCGGTAGGCACTGGCGTTGTTCCAGTTATTGGTGTCGGCGAAAATCAGAGCGCCATTCCGCTGGCCGTAGACCTCCAGTTGGTTGAAGCTACTCCAACCCGTATAGCTCCAATCGAATTCGGCGGCGAGGGTGGGCGAGATTTCATAGCGTAGGCCAAGTTGCAATCGCCAGGGCAGGTCTAAATCGAGCGAGGCGGCCTGCTCAGGCTGCAATAGCCCTAACGCGACCATCGTGGGGTTGAGGGGGTGGTAATCCCCTTCCAGATCGATGGTCGAGGCGGAGTGAAAGCTGGCCCCCAGGGTCCAGGCGTTGAGGCGATACATGGCGCTCAGGTTGAAGCCAAATCCGGTGCCATCGCCGCTCAGCTCCGCCAGGTTGGAGTCCAGTTGGGCCGTCTTGGCCCAATAGACATCCATCCCCACCGCCAGGCTCAGGTTGTCGGTGACACGGTAGGCGAGGGTCGGCACGAAATCGAGGACTTCGAGTTTACTCGCCGTCGGATGATTGCCCGTGGGAAGGGTGATGGGTCCCAGTTTCACCTTCTGGCTCAGTAACGGGAAGGTACCGTAGGGCCAGCGGGTCTCGAGACCGTAAGGAACGTTGACCCCCAGACCCAGCCGCCATTGGTCCGCGAGCTTGATCGCTGCCTGGAAGGAGGGCAGAAAGCTCCAGTCCGCGCCTTGGCTATCGTGCTTACCGCTGATGGTGGTGACCGAGAAACTGGGACCGATCACGAACCCACCCAAGGCAACACTGGAGCCCTCATGGAATCCCATGGCGGCCGGATTGTAGGGGATGGCGCCCAATTCCTCCGGGTTAGCCACCAGGGCGTTAGTGGTCGCGATGCCCGCGGCGGAGGAATCGGGAAGCGCGAAACCGGAGGCGTAGGCGCCGCCCGCGGTAACCAGGGTGCCCAAGGCGCCAAGGGTCAGCGCTGGAGCTACCACGCGAGCAACGGTCTTGATTGACATGAAGCACCCCCGTGAGAAGTGAAAAACGATACACAATAAATGGGCTTGCTTGATAGGAATGGGCCGGCTCGCCCTGGATGAAGAGAAATCCGTCCCAACTCCATCGCGGTTTCGGCGGCCTGTCTGACAACCGATTAGGTGTTGGGGTATATCGTATCAATAAGGCCACCGGATGTATGCTTGTTGACCTCTATCAGGGCACGCCTATTTCGCGCCAAGGGGGTCCCGTTGCGGCGACCCGTGAAGGCGCATTTCAGGGCTATCGCCGACGCCGGCGGAGACAGGATCTGCCTCGTCCCGTGAGGCAGCCGTCCTGAGGACGGAAAATCAGGTGAAGGTATCCGCCATCAGGGTCTTGAACCAGACCTGCATGTCCTCGTAGTTTTCCGTGGTGGCCTCAGCGGCACTGATGGCCGTGCCATTGTTGTGCTGGCCCGGGATAACCATCTTGCTCACCCCGTCGTATTGGTACACCGCCGAGAGCCAGGTGGCGGTGGTCGCGGTGATCGGCGTGTAACAGGCGGAATTGGTGACGGGAGACCCATCCAGGGGCTTGTTTTGCAGCGAGCGCAGGATGGCATCCGCGCAGGTCTTCGCCTGCTGGTTACCGATGTGTCCGGCCTTGGGCATGCTGGTAGCGCTGGCATCGCCGATGACATGGACCGAGGGTTTCCGGGTCGATTCGTAGCTGAGGACGTTGACCGGAGCCGACCGCTCCCCGGCGACGGGATTGTAAAGCCCGGTATCCGCCAGCAGTTGCGGCGCCCGTTGGGGCGGGATCGGATTAAGGACCCCAGCGGTGATGCTCTGCTTTACACCGCTGGCGTCCGTGTAGCTGACTGTCCGATTGGTCACGCTTTCGATGTAGAGGTTCTTGCAGCGGGGCTGATAATCGACGAAGTAGCCATGGGCGCCATTGAAGGCGGCGTGGAAGTTGTCGCGTTCCACCAGGATGTCATCGTTGGCGTCCAGCACGACCACCTTACTGGCGGGTTTGTTCTTCGCCAGCCAGTCCGCCACGACGCAGGCGCGCTCATAGGGCCCCGGAGGGCAGCGGTAGGGGGCCTTGGGGATGGTGATCACCACCTCCTTGCCATTGGCCATGCCGACGAG
>SBFV01000081.1 GCA_006227775.1 Gammaproteobacteria bacterium
TTACATCCAGGTCCCCCCGGAGGACGAGATCAAGCTGATCCAGCGCGCTCAGGCGGATCCCAAGCCCCTCTATTACCGTCCTACCTTTCTTACGGCGGCCGTCAAGGATTACCTGGCCGAGCGTGGGCTCGAGTATGTGGCGGAGATCGACCCGGATGATTTCACCCGTTGGGTCTTCCCGCGCCTCTTCCATTCCCGGGTACCCCGTTACGAGGCCATCGCCGAACCCTACGGCTACACCGTCTCGTCGCTGGAGGTCGCTAATGTGCGGGATGAACGGGACTTGCTCGAACTCGTCGAACTAGCCATCGTCCGCAAGGGCCTAAGCCCGTTCGAATCTTGAAACCGCTCCCCGATCCCTGACTGCCACCCGCGTCGGATTGCCCCATGCCCATCGTCGCTCACAATGACCTGCCGACCTTCGCCCGCCTGCGCGCCGAGGGGCAGAACATCCTGGATCCCAACCGGGCTCTGCACCAGGATATCCGCGAACTGCATATCGGCCTGCTCAACATGATGCCGGACACGGCCCTGGCCGCCACCGAGCGCCAGTTCTTCCGCCTGGTGGGACAGAGCAACCAGATCGCCCAGTTTTACGTCCACCCCTTCAGCCTGGACACCCTGCCGCGGGGTCCGGAGGCGCGGGCCTATATCGAGCGCTATTACGAGCCCTTTGGGCGCATCCGCGAGGAAGGCCTGGACGCCCTCATCATCACCGGGGCCAACGTGACCCACCCGGATCTCTCCAACGAGCCTTTCTGGGAGCCCCTCCGGGAGGTGGTCGACTGGGCGCTGGAGAACGTCACCTCCACCCTCTGCTCCTGCCTGGCCACCCACGCCGTGCTCCAGTTCCGTTACGGTCACCGTCGCTACGGGCTGCCGTGGAAGATGTGGGGGGTGTACCCCCATCGCGTGGTGGATCGCCATCATCCCCTGGTGGAAAACGTCAACACCCTCTTCGACGTCCCCCATTCCCGTTTCAACGCCATCGGCCGGCATCAGTTCGATGCCGCCGGGCTCCGGGTCCTGGTGGAGAGCGAGCAGGCGGGGGTCCACCTGGCGGTGAGCGAGGACGGCCTGCGCCTGGTGTTTTTCCAGGGCCACCCGGAGTACGACACCGTCTCCCTGCTCAAGGAGTACAAACGGGAGGTCGGGCGCTTCGTCACCGGCCAGCGGCGGGATTACCCGCCCTTTCCGGAGAATTACATCCGCCTGCGCGATCGCGCCATACTCGAAGAGCACCGCTACCGCATCCTCAATGCCATCGACCAGGGCCAATCCCCCCCCGAGGTCCCTGAGGCGCGTATCGCCGTCGGCCTGGATAACACCTGGCATGACACGGCTGAAGGGGTGGTCGGCAACTGGATGGGCGCCATCTACCAGGTCACCAACAGCGACCGTCGCCTGCCCTTCATGGCGGGCGTGGACCCGACGGACCCCCTGGGCTTGCGTCGCGCCTAGGCACTACCCGCGCCGGTCCTGGCGGACATCAGGGCGGGAGAGTTCCGCTGTCGCCAGACGTTTCCCCGCTCTCCTTCACCCCGAGGGGCAAAAACTGAAGCGCCTCGGGTCTGACTAGCTTCGCGCTTCCTCTCCCGCTGGCAGCAGGGCCTGGCCGCAGGCGCGGCAGAGATAGCGCTGTCCCCGCTGGATGCGATGGTGGCGGATGCTGGAGAGCAGGTGCTGGCCACAGCCGCAACGGTAGGGAAAATGCTCCAGCCTGCGGGTCTCCAGCCCGCTGACGTCATAATCATGGCAACGTGTCGGGGGGAGGCCCAACAGGTGCATGATGGCCCGCCACTCCGGACCATGGGGCCGGATATGGCAGCCATGATGGTGAAAGGCGATGATATGGGCGACCTCATGGGGAACGGTGCGGGCCAGGAAATCCTCCCCATGACGTTCCAGGAGAAGGGGGTTGTAGCGGACCATCCAGGTCCCCCCGGGCTGGCGCCGGACCTGACCCGCGCCACGGCCGCGCAGGTCGAAGCGGACTTCCACCCGGGGTGCGCTCAGGCCAAGGCGATGCGCCGCATGATCGAGGATGGCCCTGGTTTCGGCGTGCGCCAGGGCGATGAGAGGGTCCAGGGTGCGGGAACGGCTTGGGGGCATCAAGGTGAATCGGTCCGGGGGGAATGCAGGGGTGGGGTGGAGCCGGAATGTCCGCGACCGCGGCTATCTTCCCGCTAACTGCGGGTTTTGTCTTGCCTCCTTGGGCAAAGCAACGTATTATGCCCCAGATTGGAACGGGGTTCCCATGGGTGCCCCGAACGACAGCAGGACCCCGGAACCGGGGTTTTTTTTGGTTTCTCGTTTTTTCGCGGCCCTGGCTGTGACGATCGCCGGGTCCTGACGCAGCGAGTGGGCCCATAGGCCCATTTTTTGTTTATACCCGAAGCATTTCGGTTTTCGGTCAGGCCGATAAGGATCGGTAAAGCCGAAAATTGAGTGGCGATGTCGATATACAGGTCTTGACGGCGGCGGATGACCCCAACGGTACATAACTTGACGGAATTGGCGCGGTCCGTGGTCGAGCCCATGGGCTACGAGCTCGTGGGGGTGGAACATGCCCGGCAGGGTGGTGGTCATGGTGGCAGCGTGCTGCGGGTCTTCATCGACGCCGAGGGCGGTATCACCCTGGATGACTGCGCCGCCGTCAGCCACCAACTCAGCGGTGTGCTGGACGTGGAGGACCCGATTCCGGATCACTACGATTTGGAGGTGTCTTCCCCGGGCCTGGACCGGCCGCTGTTCGGCGTGGATCACTACGAGCGCTTCCGCGGTCGTCGCGCCAAGGTGCGGCTGGCCGGCAAGCTGGACGGCAGGCGCAATTTCGAGGGCCGGCTGGCCGGGGTGGACGGCAATAGCCTGCGGCTGGAGGGTGAGGGCAAGACCTTCCAACTGCCCCTGGCCGCGATCGAGTCCGCGCGCCTGGTGCCGGAATTTTAACCACCCGGAACAACCACCAAGGGATTTGCCTTGGGTAAGAACTGAATGCTGACTGAGCCTGAATGCTGATTCGGGAATAGGTGAATGAGTAAAGAAATTCTGTTAGTGGTCGAGGCCGTCTCCAACGAGAAGGATGTGCCCAAGGAGGTCATCTTCGAGGCCATGGAGGCAGCCCTGGCTACGGCCACGCGCAAGAAGCTGGGCGGCGAGGCGGATGCCCGCGTGGCCATTGACCGCTCGAC
>SBFV01000377.1 GCA_006227775.1 Gammaproteobacteria bacterium
GTCGGCTTTGCCGTGGTCGGGATCTTTTACGCCGCCCTCCTCGCCATGGTGCAGGAGGATTTGCGCCGCCTCCTGGCCTTTGCCGTGGTCTCCCACACCAGCCTCATCGTCCTGGGGGTCTTCACCCTGGATCATCTGGCCCTGCAGGGCAGCGTCATGCTGTCGGCCACCTTCGGCCTGGCCCTGGCGGCTCTGCTCTTCATGACCGGGCTGGTCTTCCAGCGTACCGGCACCACCCAACTCGGCGAGCTTGGCGGGCTCTTCGATCCCTTGCCCTTCGTCGGCATCGCCTTCCTGGTGGCCGGTCTGTCCATCATCGGTATGCCGAGCACCCCCGGCTTCGATGCCGCCCACCTGGTCATGGAGGCCAGTATCGACCGCTTCGGTGGTCTGCTGACCATCGCCGCCGCCCTAGGCAACGTCCTGGCCGCGGGGTTTATGCTCTGGGCCTTCCAGCGGGCCTTCCTCGGGACGGGGCCGGCAGCCAATCCGGTGCAGGTTCCCGAGCCCAGTGCGTCACCCGCCAGCCGGGCCGGCATCGAACCCCTGAGGCCGGCGGAGTGGCTGGTAGCCCTGGCGGTGATCGGCGTCCTCCTCGGGGTGGGGTTCCATTCCCGGCCCTGGCTGGAATTGATCGCCGCTCCCCTGACCGCTCTGAGCGCGCCCTTCACCCAGCCCTGAGTCCCGCCATGCCCGATGCGCTGAATCCCGCCGCCTGGCCGCTCCTGACGCTGATGTTGCTCGCCCCCCTGGCTGGGTCCCTGCTGATATGGCTGGTGCCGGGGCCGCGCCTGTCGCGCTGGGTCGTGCCGGCCAGCCTGCTGGTCGCCTTGGGCTTTGCCCTGGCCGTCCTCTGGCGCTTCGATCCCGCTCAGGCCGGCTTCCAGGGGGTGGAGGAGAGGGACTGGATCCCCAGCCTGAACATCCGCTATCTGGTTGGCATCGACGGCATCTCCGTCCTCTTTCCTCCCTTGACGCTGATCCTTTTCCTGGGGGTCGCCCTGGCCAACTGGACCGGGGTTCGCACCCTGCGACGCCTCCACGACAGTCTGCTCCTCCTGCTGGCCAGCGCCATCCTGGGCATCTTCTGCGCCCTGGACCTGATGCTCTTCTATCTGTACTGGGAGTTGACCCTCCTGCCCCTCTATTTCCTCATCAGCCTCTGGGGGCCGGGCCCTCAGCGGCGTTACGCGGCGGCGAAGTACAGCCTCTTCATGCTGGCGGGCGGGGTGCCCTTGCTGTTCGGTTTCATCCAATTGGCCTTCAATCATGCCGCGGTCAGCGGGGCCGGGCTGCCGGCCGGGTTGAGCTGGGATTACCGGCAGTTGCTGGCGACCCCCCTGGAACCTGGCCTGGAAACCAGCGTTTTCCTACTCCTCTTCGTCGGCTTCGCCGTCAAGACCCCCGTTTTTCCGCTGCATACCTGGCTGCCGGTGGTGGCCATGGAAGGGCCGGCGGGGGTGGCGGCCCTCATAACCGGCCTGAAGGTGGGGGCCTATGGCCTGATCCGCTTTGCCCTGCCCCTGGCGCCGGGGGCGGCCCAGGACTTCCACTGGCTGCTCGCCGGCTTGGGGACCCTGGGGCTGGTCTATGGCGCCCTGGCGGCCCTGGCCCAGACCAACCTGCGCCGCCTGCTGGCCTACGCCTCCCTGAGCCACGTGGGGCTGGTGGTCTTGGGCCTGGCCTCCTTCGATCTGGCGGGCCTCCAGGGGGCGGTGTTTCAGCTCCTCAATTTCACCCTCATCGCCGGCGGGCTCTTCGTCCTGGTGCGCTTCCTCAACCTGCGCCTGGCGTCGGTCGATCTCATCGCCCTGGGCGGCCTGGCGAGGAGTATGCCCCTGCTGTCGGCCTGCTTTTTCTTCCTCTCCCTGGCCTCCCTGGGGGTGCCCGGGACCTCGGGCTTCCCCGCCGAATTCCTACTGCTGATGAGCGCCTTGCGGGCTCACCTTGGCGCGGGGATCCTGGCCCTCCTGACCATGGTCCTGGCCGCGGCCTATGTTCTGGACAGCTACCGGCGGGCCTGTTTCGGTCCACCGGGACATAGTGCCATCGCCGCCGTCGCCGATCTGCGACCACGGGAGCTGGGGGTAGCCCTGGCCTTCTGCCTGCCGGTCCTGGTCCTGGGTATCTGGCCAGGACTGGTACTGGAGGCCCTGGACGCCGTGGGCCAGCAGTGGGTAGCACGGCTGACCCAGTTTTCGTTGGGGAGTTGAGCCGGACCGTGCGGCGCGGCTAGGCCCCCGCGCCAGGTCAGGCGGCCAGATCAGCGCAGCGGGACAACGCGGTCGGGCCAGGACCGCGCGCCAAGTCCGCGCGGTTCGGCTAGGCCCGCGCCGGCAGGGGCGGGCACATCATGTCGTCCGCCGCCTCGGGGCCCAGACGCTCGTAGATGGCCGCCAAGGCCTTGTTCTCGGTGGGGAAGAAGTTCCGTTCACCGATCAGGTCGAAGAGCCCGGTGGCGCGCATCACGTCCAGGGTTTGTTTCTTGACGCCGGAGAAGAGGACGTCCATGCCGTTGGCGCGCAGACGCTCCACCAAGTGGTGGATCACCTCCTCGCCGGAGGCGTCAAGCCGGTTGATGCCGTTGCCCACCACCAGCAGGTATTTGGCCTGCTTGTGGTCCGCCACCGCCTCCAGCACCGCGTCCTCGAAATGGGCGACGTTGGCGAAGTAGAGGGCGCCATCGAAGCGCAGGGCGATGACGTGCTGGCTGGTGATCAGGCCCGGGTTGACCTTGATATCCCGCAGCGTCCCGTCCGGGCAGCGGCCGAGGATGGCCACCCGCGGCTTCATGGTGCGATAGAGATAGAGCAGGATGGCCAGGGCGGCGCCGATGAGGATGCCCTTGTCCAGGTGGGGCGCCGCGACCAAGGTGAGGACGAAGGTGGCCAGGGCGACGAAGCCGTCGGCCCGGCTGGCCTGCCAGGTGTGCTTGAGGGCCTGGGGGGTGATGAGGCTGGTCACCGCCAGCAGGATGATCACCGCCAGGGTCGCCTTGGGCAGGTGATAGAGGAAGGGCGTCAGGAAGAGGAGGACGATAGCGACGAAGAGGCCGTTGAAGACCATGGCGAAGCCGGTCTGGGCCCCGGCCTGGAGATTGATGGCCGAGCCGGTGAAGGAGCCGCAGGCGGGATAGGACTGGAAGAAGGAGCCGCCGATATTGGCCAGCCCCTGGCCGATGAGTTCCTGATTGGGGTCCAGCCGCTGCTTGGTCTTGGCCGCCAGGGCCTTGGCCATGGAGATGGACTCCATGAAGGCCACCAAGGCGATGATCAGGGCGGCGGTGAAGAGCTGGACCACCATATCCAGGCTCAGGGGCGGGACGCGGAAGGCCGGCAGGCCGGCGGGGATCTTGCCGACCACGTCGCCGCCACCGATCAGTTGCACCTGCCCCTGCTCGACCTTCTTGACGTGCCAGCGGCGCTCACCCACCGTCACGCCCTCCGGCACGGCGTCCGCCAGATAGACGGGGGCGGGCTGGTCCTCCGGGACCTGGCCGCGGACGAATTCGAGCTGACGGATTTGACGCAGCCGCTCCTTGTTCTCGATCTCCAGGGCGCCGATATCCACCCGCGCCAAGGCGATATGGTGCTGGAGGTAGGCGGCGGAGCGCTCCTCCTCGACCTTCTGCAATTCCCGCAGATAGGTGGACTGGGAGGTCACCTCCGCCAGCAGGTCCTTGAGGCGCTGGTCGGTCTCGGCGTAACGGGTCACCAGGTCCCGCGTCGCCGGGTCGGCGATCTGGTCCAGGCCGATCTTGGTCTTGTGCTCAAACTCCAGCAGGGCGCTGGCGCCGATGGTCACCACCACCGCGATGAGGACGCTTAGCTTGGACAGGGGTTTGATCTTCTTCAGCCCCAGCATCAGGGCGAGGGCGAAGACCGACATGGCCAGGGTGGGCAGGTGGGTCTGGGGCAGGTAGCTGAACATCTCCCAGATGTCCATGAGGAAGGAATCGCTGCGGCCCTTGGGGATACCCAGCAGCATGTCGAGCTGGGACAGGGCGATGATGATCGCCGCCGCGTTCATGAAGCCGAGGATGACCGGGTGGGAGACGAAGTTGACGATGGTCCCCAGTTTCAGGACCCCCAGGCCAAGCTGGATGAGGCCCACCAGGAAGGCCAGGACCAGGGCCAGGCCGATGAACTCCTCGGTGAAGGGCACGGCGAAGGGGGTGATGGCCGCCGCCGTCATCAGGGAGACGATGGCCACCGGTCCGGTGGAGAGCTGTCGCGACGAGCCCCACAAGGCCCCCAGGATGGCCGGCACCAGGGCCACGTAGAGGCCGTAATAGACCGGCAGGCCGGAAAGCTGGGCGTAGGCCATGGCCTTGGGCACCAGCACCAGGGCGCCGGTGATGCCGGCGATGACGTCGCCACGCAGGATGCCGCCGTTGATGGGAAACCAGGCGAGGAAGGGGAAGAGCCGCAAAAGCCATTTGTTCATCATGGTGCGATGACCCGTGCGAAGGCTGGACCGGAAGGGGCCGGGAACACTGGGGAGAGGTCTGTCGTGGCGGGATCGTTGCGGGATGCAATGTGCCCGTTGCACACCGCGCGTGAGTCTAGCAAAGCTCGTCACGGCATGATGGGTTTTCTCATGGGAATAGAAGAAAATACTGATGAATGGTCGGCTTTTCGCGGATGCCCCCGGTTCGGGAGCGGTCGGGTTGCTGGCGACACCCAGGCCGGGTGGGGGGATGTTTGACCGCCCCCCGATCCGCGGGGCTAAACTTAGGGGCATGGATTCCCTCCGCGCCAAGATCATCCTCGTCTACCTCGCCCTGGCGAGCCTGGCGGTCTGCCTGTCCCTCCTCGCACTGGTTGAGCTTAGGCTGATGACCGCCAAGGTCCAGGCTAGCGGTCTGGTGGCGGAATTCTTCGATGCGGCCCTGGAGTTGCGGCGCTTCGAAAAGAACTTCTTTCTTTACGGTCAACCGGAAGACCTGGGGGAGAACCGCCGCTACGCGGAAGAGGCTTTGGCCTTGCTGCAACGAGACCCGGGCGCGGCCGTCTTCGCCGACCTCATGGGTGAACTGGCGGTGGTGACGCTCAAGGAGGAGCTGCGCCGCTACGCCGACCTGATGGCCCAGATGGAAACGCACCCGCGGGACGAGGGCCTGGCCAGCCGGGTGCGCGCCCTGGGCAAGGCTATCGTCACGGCCGGTGAGGAACTGGCGCGACGCGAACGTCAGGGCCTCAGCGAGGATCTGGCCGCCCATCAGCGTAGTCTGCTGATCTCATTCGCCACCGTCATCATCCTCCTGGCCCTGGCCGGTTTCTTGCTGGCCCACTGGGTCACCCGGCCGCTCAAGCAGATGGAGAGGCGCATGGAGGCCCTGGTCCGCGGTCGTCTGGCGCGGCTGGACCCGGAGGTGCGGGATCGCGAACTGGTTTCCCTGTGCGGCGCCTTCAATCTCGTCCTCGATGAACTGGAGCGCCGTCAGCGTACCCTGGTGCGCTCCGAAAAGCTGGCCTCTCTGGGCACCCTCCTGGCCGGTGTCGCTCATGAGTTGAACAACCCCTTGTCCAATATCTCCAGTTCCGCCCAGATTCTCGCCAGCGAGCCGGATGCGGAGCCTGAATTCCGCCGCGAGCTTCTCGCCGACATCGACCAGGAGTCCCAGCGGGCCGCCCGCATCGTCCGCTCCCTGCTCGACTATACGCGGGAGTCCGGCACCGCCGCCCGGCCGGTGGCCCTGGCCGAGCTGGTGGAAGAGACCCTGGGCTTCCTGCGCAATCGCCGCGGTCCTGGGATCAGCGTACGCATCGCTATAGCCCCTGACCTCAAGGTCCCGGCCAATCGGGCACGCTTGCAGCAGGCTCTGGTCAACCTGATCGGCAATGCCCTGGAGGCCATGGGCGAGCACGGTGAACTGAGCATCGGCGCCCAGCGGGGCCAGGCACGGCGCACCGGCCTGGGTGGCGGCGATACCTTCGCGCCCGGCACCCCCGTCGTCGACATCCTGATCAGTGATACCGGGCCGGGTATTCCCCCCGCCGTTCTGCCACGTATCTTCGACCCCTTCTTCACCACCAAGGCCGTGGGTAAGGGCAGTGGTCTGGGCCTCTTCATCGTCTATCAGATCGTCGAGGAGCACGGTGGCTGGATCGGTGCCCGCAATCGGGATGAAGGGGGCGCCCGCTTTCACATCCGCCTGCCCGACCAGCCCACCGCCTCTGGGGAAGAGGGGCCGGAGACCGAGCCATGACCATGCGCATCCTGGTCGTTGACGACGAAAAGATCGCTCTGCGTAATCTGGACCACATCCTCAGCCGCGAGGGCTACGAGGTCACCACCACCCAGAGCGGCGCCCAGGCCCTGAGCCTGCTCGACAGCCACCCTTTCGACCTGGTGCTCACCGACCTCAAGATGGACAAGGTAGATGGCCTGGAGGTCCTGCGCCGCTGCAAGGCCCGCTACCCGGACGTGGAAGTCATCCTCCTCACCGCCTTCGCCACCCTGGAGACGGCGGTGACGGCCATGCGCGAAGGGGCCTTCCATTACATCGCCAAGCCCTTCCGCCTGGAGGAGGTGCGGGGCACCGTCGCCGAGGCTGTGGAAAAGCGTCGCCTCAAGCGCGAGAACCAGGCCCTGCGCGAACAGCTCGCCGCCATCCAGGGCAAGACCCGGCTGGTGACCCGCGACGGCGCCATGCGCAAGCTACTGGACATGGCGCGACAGATCGCCCCCTCGGGTTGCAATGTCCTCATCACCGGCGAGTCGGGGACGGGCAAGGAGGTGTTGGCGCGCTTCGTCCACGAACATGGCCCCCATCCCCGGGGCCCCTTCCTGGCCATCAACTGCGCCGCTTTCAACGAAGAATTGCTGGGCAACGAGCTCTTCGGCCACGACAAGGGCGCCTTCACCGGCGCCGTCGGCAAGCCCGGTCTGATCGCCGCGGCGGATGGCGGCACCCTCTTCCTCGACGAGATCTCCGAGATGTCCCCGGCCATGCAGGCCAAGCTGCTCCGCGTCATCCAGGAGCGGGAGGTCCTGCCCCTGGGCGCCACCCGCCCCCTGCGGGTGGAGGTACGCTTCCTCGCCGCCAGCAACCGCGATCTCAAGGCCTGGGTCGCTGACGGGCGCTTCCGTCAGGACCTCTGGTTTCGTCTCAACGTCGTCAACCTCCACCTGCCGCCCCTGGCGGAGCGGCGGGAGGACATCCCCCTGCTTGCCCAGTATTTCCTCGACCGCGCGGCCCCCCTCATGGGCAAGGATATTCGCGACTTCTCCGAGGAGGCCATGGCCCTGCTCAAGGCCCACCCCTGGCCCGGCAACGTGCGTGAACTGGAAAACGTCATCGAGCGCGGCGCCGCCCTTTGCCATGGCGACCGCATCGAGGCCGCCCACCTCCCCGAGGAGTTGCGCCAGCTCAGCGTGCGCGCCTTCCGCCCCAAGGAAGGCCGGGTCCCCACCCTGGAAGAGCAGGAACGCGACTACATCCTCTGGGTGCTGGAGGAGGCCAACGGCAACCAGACCCTCGCCGCCCAGATGCTGGGCATCGACCGCGTTTCCCTGTGGCGCAAGCTCAAGCGCTATAAGACCTGAGGAGCCACTGTCAGGGGATGGGGTGGACCCGCGCGAACCATCATGCGGGTCGCACCACGTCCCGGAAAATGAAGGACTTTGCCGTGACTATCACGCTAACGACCCGTTACGGGAGGATGACCGCAATGAAACGGTACCCAGCCGTCCTTTCCACCCTGCTTTTGGGCTTCCCCATGTGCGGTTACCAGGCGGAGGAATGGGTGGCCGCCTTTCGTCGGCAGGGGCTTATATCCCTTTGGCCGAACTGGGGCCGGATCATGAGCAGTGGGGCATGACCACGGAAAAGGGGGTACCGGTCACCCGCGACCGCCCCCGGCAACACATCATGTACGCCGAATCCGCCGCCTTTGGTGAATATCTGTTGCAAACCTACGGAGCGGCAAAAATGAAGCGATTCTGGGAGCTGTCCTCCGGCGGCCAGCGATCCTGGGCGGAGGCCTTTGGCGCCTCGCTGCCCCAATTGGAATCGGCGTGGCTCCAGGCCATGGACGCCAAGCCGGCGGATAAGCAACGGATCAGCTACCTGCAGGGGCTGTTTGACCAGAACCCCCCCCAAGCGTGCACCGTGGCGCAGCGACAGGCGTGGCAAGGGCGGAGGGGGCGGAGATGAGGTGTCCCGATGCCACCGATGCGCTGGCGCGCCTGGGCCTGGTCTTCAGGTCACCTCCTCCAGGGCATCCAGATACCGCCACTGGCCATTCTCCCGCACGAACCGGCTGGTCTCGGTGAGGCGACGCGCTATGAACCCACCGACCCTGTAACGGGCGACGAAGCCGACCTGGCCCTCGGCGTCACCGGCCTTACCCCCTGCCGTGTCGAGAACCTTGAGACCCAGCCAGCGCACCCCTTCCCGCTCCAGATTCAGCGCGCCGGGGCGCGTGGAGGGGTGCCAGGTCCGCAAGAGGTAATCCTCACGGCGCAAGGTGTAGGCCACGTACCGGGAGCGCATCAGTTCCTCGGCGGTCACCGGGACCTGCTCGCCCTCCAGAAAACGTCCACAGCATTCAGCATAGGATTGCGGCAGGCCACAAGGGCAACCGGGCGGGACTGCGGGTTTGGGGGGCATGGGGTGTCACCTCGGCGTGATGGCGGTTCGGTTTACAGATGATCAGTTTACTCGCGAGCGCGACGTGCCGGTATCATGTAACCGCACATGCAATTAATGGAGGGCACCATGCCATCAATCCACGAAGCGACAGGCAAGGTAGCGCGTCACCGCGAGCGGATGCGCGCGGCGGGGCTACGTCCTGTTCAGTTTTGGGTGCCGGACACCCGCTCGCCCGAGTTCGCGGCCCAGTTGCGGCAGCAGTGCCAAAACCTCAAGGGCGACCCGGCGGAAGCCGACATTTTGCGCTTCACCGAAGCGGCGGCCAGGCAGGTTGAAGGTTGGCATGACGCA
>SBFV01000374.1 GCA_006227775.1 Gammaproteobacteria bacterium
GGGTCGCCACCGTACTCTTGCCGGCGCCGGTGGCACCGCCGATGAGGAGGACCAGGGGCAGGCCACTGTCGTTGAAACGACAGCGGGAGAGGAAGCGATTGGCGGCGGCCTTCATGCCTCCGCTCCTCAGGGTCGCGTAGATGACCTGGCGCAATTCCTTGTGCCCGACCTGAGTCAACCCCTGCTCTCGGAGGCTGGCATGGACCAGGGCCGCACCCCGGTCCGCCACCTCGGCGCGGATGCCACAGCCTTCAAGATACCTTGCGAGGACGCCCGTGGAGAAGGGCTCCACGCCACCCTCGCGCTTCACCAGAACCCGGTTGATGCCGCCACCGGCATCGTAGTCGGCTCGCGCCTCGAGCCCCAGGCGCCGCTCCACCTCCTCACCGACCAGCCGTCGCAGTTCCGCCGTCGTCAAGATCTCGGTATCCGTCCCCAGTTGATTGCGGACCCGTTTAGCGATCGCATAGGCGTCGGTGAAGGTCAGTCCGGCGTCTACCAGGGACTGCACCAGGATGCCGCGCAGGAAAGGGACGCGTTCCCCTGTCGCCGACTCTACCCTGAAGGCCTTGCTTGCCATGATCTGGGTTACCCTGAGTCCGGACGATCACCGCCCGGGTAATTGATCCAGTTGGGCGAAAATGCACTTCAGTGCCGGCCCATTGTCCCCCGGGAGAAAGGTGTTGAGATGGGAGGCGTAGCCCTCGCGGTCGATGCGACCGAAATAGAGCTTGGAGGTCTGATCGATGAAATCGATGTTCGCGTCACCCGTCTCGACCTGGACCAGATAGCTCAGGGGCTGTCGCCCCATTTCCAGTTTGCCGCAGGCCTTGACGATCTGGTCCACGAAGGCATCATCGCCCGAGGCCTCGTCCAGGGAATCGGGGGCTACCAGGGAGCCGCCACAGCCAGCGAGCGCCAGGGACGCCAGCAGCGCGGTCAGGGGACGGATTGAAGATGACATCGATGCTTTCTCTCCATGGGGATGGTCGTTGGGCGACATTCTATACCCATCGTCGATCAACTTCGTTTCCCCCCTGCGAGGCGGAAAACCGAATGGCGCCGGATAGGACGATCCCTGGCGACGGGAGGGCTGGCATTCCGGCCTCAAGCGTCCTAATCTTGCGTTGGACCCTGGCTCACCGATCGCCGGGACGCCTGACCGTTCGTTCCCCTCATTGATTTACCGCCGCATCGATGTCCAATCTGGTCAAACTGCTCTACGACATGGCTGCCCTCAAGTCCGAGTATCAGCGGCTGCACGACGAGCTCTTCGGTCTCTCGACCCGACGCCTGCTCTTTCTGCTGCGGCCAGGCGCCCGCCAGGGGGTGCAAGGTCGTATCAACCTCCTGCTTGGCCGCCTGGCGGACCTGGAAGAGGATCTGCGGCATCTGACCGCCGAGGACCTCGCTATTCGCCGGGGACAGGATCTGCGCCAGGGCTTGGAGGACTTCGCCCAGGCCCTGGCGGAAACCCTGCGGCAACTGGAAGCGCTACGGCTCACCCGCGCCAAGCCCTTAGACGAGTCTGACTCCGCCAGCGGCCGGACCCCCCTTGCCGCCTATGACGATGCCCTCCAGCATCAGCGTCAACTGGGGGCACGTCTCAACGAATTGATCGTCGACCTGTGACGGCGGCCCTCCCCGCCCTCCTCGTCGAATCGGAAACCTGCTCCCGGCAAGGAGAAGCGCCCTTGCCGATCAACCCGAAGCCAAGCCATTTTGGTTTCTCCCGGCTCGGGGTCCGGGCCCGCCCCGACCGGGTCCAGCCCGGGATCTTCAGGTCCCGAGGAGGTCGTCCGCATGTCGCGCCGATTCCCGTCGCTCACTTCACTCCCCCTGCTCCCCTTGCTCGGGCTACTCCTGGCGGAAACGCTCATCGCCGACGCTTTCGAGCCCCAACGGCAGCAGTTGATGACAGAGATCGCCGACCTGGCCACGGAAACGGCCAGCGAAACCGGTCGCCGGGCCTTCTCGGCCGCCGTCATGGCCGCCATGACCGAGGTGCCGCGTCACCGCTTCGTACCCCTGGACCAGGTCCCCGCCGCTTATCAGAACCGTCCCCTCCCCATCGGGCATGGCCAGACCATCTCCCAGCCGTACATCGTGGCCCTGATGACCGACCTCATCGACCCGCGGGCAGACCAGACCGTCCTGGAGATCGGCACCGGCTCCGGTTATCAGGCGGCGGTTCTGGCGGAACTGGTTGCTCAGGTCTACAGCATCGAGATCATCGCCCCCCTCGCCGCGGAGGCCGCCAACCGCCTCCAGGAACTCGGCTACCCCAATGTCCAGACCCGCGCCGGTGACGGCTATTACGGCTGGGAGGAGGCCGGCCCCTTCGACGCCATCCTCGTCACCGCCGCCGCCAGCCATGTCCCCCCGCCCCTGATCCGCCAGCTCAAACCCGGTGGGCGGATGGTCATCCCGGTTGGCGCCCACTTCATGGCCCAATACCTGCTGCTGGTGGAAAAGACCGCGGACGGCCAGATCAGCACGCGCCAGATTCTCCCCGTCAGATTCGTGCCCCTGACCGGCGGCGGCAAGGACTAAGCGGGGGGTTCACGCCCGGTCCTGCCCCCAAGCCCCCTCGGAGCCCTTCGAAGCCCCAGCGATCATCCCCCAGCGTCATCTCGATCCACATCTCAGCGCCATGACCGCCCAGCGTCCACCCTACGCCGCCGTCTTCCTGCTCTCGGCCGCGGTCCTGAGCTACGAGGTGCTGTTGATGCGGCTCTTTTCGATCATCCAGTGGCACCACTTTGCCTACATGATGATCAGCGTTGCCCTGCTCGGCTATGGGGCGGCGGGGGCCCTGGTGACCCTGGCCCAAGACCCCCTCAAGGCCCGCTTCGCTAGCGTCTTCACCATCGCCGCCGGGCTCTTCGGGCTGACCGCCCTGCTGGCCTTCCTCGCCGCCCAGCGGGTCGGCTTCAATGCCCTGGAGATACTCTGGGACCCCCAGCAGCCGGCCCGACTGGGGCTGGTCTACGCCTTGCTGATCGTCCCCTTCCTGTGCGCCGCCACCGCCATCTGCCTGAGCTTCACTCGTTTCCCGGACCGGATCCCGCGCCTTTATGCCGCCGACATCCTCGGCGCCGCCGCCGGTGGGCTCGGCGCCATCGGCCTGCTGCTGCTCCTGCCGCCGGTCACCGCCCTGCGCGGCAGCG
>SBFV01000402.1 GCA_006227775.1 Gammaproteobacteria bacterium
TTCCTCGGGATAGGACCTGAGCGATGGGGGAACTGAGCGGGCAGACGCCCGACTACTTGACCTTGACGCTGCCGGCGCCCTTCTCGCCCTTGTTATCGACCCACCGCACCTCGATGGTGTCACCCGAGGCCACATCCTTCAGCGTTGCGGAAAAGAAGGGGTTGGTCGAAATGGCCCCACCCCAGTCCGCTTCCATCTTGAGGTTACCGTTGTGGAGCAACTCGACGGTCTGAATGTAGTGGGCGGGTACCAGGTTGCCATCCTTATCCTTACGGCGCCCGGTTTCCATCGGATGGGTCATGAGGGCCTTGACCTCACACTTGCCGTCTTTGATGGCGGCGCGGAGTTTGACTTCTGACATGGGATGCTTCTCCAGACTAAAGAGGGAATTCAGGGGTCCGGGTAGGGAATCGGATCAGCCGCCGCAGCCGCCGACGGTGACCTTGACGTTGGTGCGCGCGCTGTAAAGCTTGCCGCCGGCCTGGACCACGGCGATGACATCGCCGCTCTCGCCCATCTTGATGCGGGTGGAAACATCCGGTAAGCAGCCGGGTTTGAAGTTGAAGCGGGCCACGAAGGGGGTGGGGTTCTTTTCGGAGAAGATACTGATCGACTCCACGTTGTCGAACTGTTCACCATTGATGGTGATAGGCACCACCGCGCCGTTCTCGGCGATACTGGGGGCCTTGAGCACCACCTTGTCGCTGGCCTCCAGGGCGTTGGAACCGAAGACCTTGGTCAGGGCCTCGTCGAGACTGGTGGCATGGAAGGCCGCTTCAGGCCAGGCGGCCAGGGCCAGGCGGGCGGGGATCAGACCGAGACCGGCGGCGGCCAGGACCGCGCCCCCAGCCAGGGTGCCCTTGAGGAAGGTTCGACGTTGTTGATGCAGTTTCACGGGATGGCCTCCAGGGTTGTATGTCTCTGCAATAGTGACAAGGGAGATTATGGAACCCTGGCTCTAAAGGAAAAATTACGTAATACGTCAAGTCCCCATTGGGGTTTTCCTGAATATTCAGTTTATTATATTTTTATTGATTTCTAATAAGCCTCCCTCACCATGGATGACCGGGTCCTGGCAAGCGCCCCGGGTCCTGGCATGCCCGACCCCGGGAGAGCGGGGGTGATGACGGCCCTATCCGAGCCTCGCGCCGCCAGGTCCACCACTTCCCCCTGGCCTCCTTCGGCCTCACCGAGCCGGACTGGGTTACCCAGGTCTTGGGGATGGGAGCTACAATGAATTGGTGGGAGCAACAATGAAAAAGGTGCCACCGGCCGCACCAGGGGGAAACCCATGCTCACCGCCTACACGCTTGACCGTCGCGACAGAATTATCGCGGTCAGCCCCGAATGGGATCAGTTTGCCTTGGACAACGATGGCAGGGCCGCCTGCCAGGATCAGGTAGTGGGACGCCGACTGATGGATGCTATCACCGGCGATCCGGTGCGCATGTTCATGACCGCCATCCTGCTGCGGGTGCGCGCCTCGGGCCAGGTCGAGGCCGTCCCTTACCGTTGCGACAGCCCGACGACCAAACGCCGTTATGTCATGCTGCTGGAGCCCCTGGCGGAGGGGACCCTGCTCGTCTCCCATCACCTGGAGAACGAGGAACTGACCGAGCTGGTCATACGCGTGCGCACGGCCGACTTTGGCCAGCGGGCACACCAAAGATGCAGCATCTGCTGCCGCGTCAAGGAGGCGGGGCTCTGGGTCGACCCCTTCGCGATTGGCGTGAACCTTGACCTCTGGGTCATTCACACCATCTGCGAGGATTGCAAGCAGGCCCCCCCGCAACGGTATCGGGGGCATCAGCGTCGCGCGATTCCCGATACCCTGGTGGCCTCGGTCTCCTGATCCTTCTCAGCCACCGCCGGGATAGGTCGTGGCGTGATAAGGCCTGCTCAGCTCTTGAACCGCCGTGACCAGGGCTTCGGCATGCTCAGGCGCCACGTCCGGAGGGATGCCATGCCCCAGATTGAAGACATGGCCCGTGCCCGGCCCATAGCTGGCCAGGATAGTGGCGACCTCGGCCTGGATGCGTTCGGGGCTGGCGTACAGAAGGCAGGGATCCATATTGCCCTGGAGGGCCACCTGGCCACCGACGCGCCGGCGGGCATCCCCCAGGTCGGTAGTCCAGTCCAGGCCCAGGGCGTCGCAACCCGTCTCCGCCATGGCCTCCAGCCACTGGCCACCGCCTTTGGTGAACAGAATGACCGGCACCCGCAGGCCCTCGGCCTCGCGGGTAAGGCCGGCGAGGATGCGGGCCATGTAGGCCAGGGAGAATTCCCGGTAGTCGCGGGGGGTCAGGGAGCCGCCCCAGGTGTCGAAGATCATCAGGGCCTGAGCGCCGCTGGCCACCTGGGCGTTGAGGTACTGGGTGACGGCTGCGGCGACCAGGGCCAGCAGTTCATGCATCAATGCCGGCTGGTCGAACATCATCGCCTTGCTGCGGGCGAAGGTCTTGGAACCGCCGCCCTCGACCATGTAGGTCGCCAGGGTCCAGGGGCTGCCGGAGAAGCCGATCAGCGGGACACGGCCGCCCAGTTCCCGGCGGATCAGTGCCACGGCCTTCATGACATAGCCCAGGTCGGCGACCATGTCTGGCACGCCGAGGCGGCGGATGTCATCCCGGGTGCGGACAGGGCGTTCGAAATGGGGACCCTCCCCCTCCGTAAAGTAGAGGCCAAGGCCCATGGCGTCTGGCACGGTCAGAATATCGGAAAAGAGGATGGCGGCATCCAGCGGGAAGCGATCCAGGGGTTGGAGGGTCACCTCACAGGCCAATTCGGGGTTCTGGCACAGGTCCATGAAGCAGCCCGCCCGTGACCGGGTGGCCCGGTATTCCGGCAGATAGCGCCCCGCCTGACGCATCATCCAGATCGGGGTGTAATCCACGGGCTGACGCAACAGGGCGCGCAGAAAGGTGTCGTTCTTGAGTGGGGTCACGGCGGGGCTTCCAGGCGATGGTGGCAAGGGAAGGATAAGGAATCGACCCCTGGATTCTATACCCGGCGTGAGGGCGATTTCGTTTTTTCCGCCGCGGTGGGATCCTGGCTAGGAAAGACACCAGCAACCTCTTGCCTCGTCAGGGTCGCGACAAGACCCCAATGAAAGGCAAACCCCGTTTCCCCCCGTGCCCCGCCGGCTTGGTAAGGCGGGTGGCCCGGTCC
>SBFV01000212.1 GCA_006227775.1 Gammaproteobacteria bacterium
GATCGCCCCGGCCAGCAGGGCCGCCGCGACGAGGACCAGGATCAGCAGGCTCTTGAACTGGTCGGCGAAGACCAGCCATTTCGAGCGCGGCGGTCGTTCGGTCAGCCGGTTCTCGCCATGGCGGGCGAGGCGCTCCCGCACCCCGGGCTCGTCGAGTCCCTGGCCGGCATCGCTTTCCAGTTGGGCGACGGCCTCCTGCGGTTGCAGGTGGTGCCAGGGCGGGGGCGGGTTGGGCACGGCGGGTCGCGGCGGCGGTGGCGTGGTTAGCGGACGGCGCCCGCCTCGAGGGCAGCGATGCGCTCCTCGATGGGCGGATGGGTCATGAACAGGCGCTTCAGCCCGCCGGCGCGGCCGCCGGCGATGCCGAAGGCGGCCATCTTGTCCGGCAGTGGCTCGGGATGCAGGTTCCCCAGCCGCTTCAGGGCGTTGATCATGTTCTGCCGCCCGGCCAGGCTGGCACCGCCGACGTCGGCCCGGAACTCGCGCTGGCGCGAGAACCACATGACGATGATGGAGGCCAGGATGCCCAGGATGACCTCGGCAATGATCATGGTGATGAAGAAGGCCGGACCATGGCCGTTCTCGTTCTTGAACACCACCCTGTCCACGGTATGGCCAATGACCCGGGACAGGAACATGACGAAGGTGTTCACCACCCCCTGGATCAGGGCCATGGTCACCATGTCACCGTTGGCGGCGTGGGCAATCTCGTGCCCCAGCACCGCCTCGGCCTCTTCCCGGGTCATGGTGCGCAGGAGACCGGTGCTGACCGCGACCAGGGAACTGTTCTTGCTCATGCCGGTGGCGAAGGCGTTGACCTCGGGCGAATCCCAGATCGCCACCTCGGGCATCCGGATGCCGGCCGCCTGGGCCTGACGGGCCACGGTCTGCATCAGCCAGATCTCCTCCGGCGTGCGGGGATCGGTAATGACCTGGGCCCCCACCGACATCTTCGCCGTCCACTTCGAGATGGCCAGGGAGATGAAGGCGCCGCCGAAGCCCATCACGGCAGCGAAGATCAGCAGCGAGTTGAGGTTGAGGCCGTTGGCGGTGAGATAGGGCTCCACCCCCAGGAGGCGCATGGTGACGGAGAGCACCAGCACGATGGCCAGGTTGGTGGCAAGAAAGAGGGCAATGCGCTTCATCGAGATCTCCCAGAAAACATCAAATCAATCACGTTTCATCCTTGGGCGGCTGGTCGGCAGCACCCGCCCCCCGAAAAGGCAAGCGCAGCCGGCGGCGGCGCCGCAGACTGCGGGACACGGCCCGGACGACCCGGGCGGCGGCATGCTCGATGGCCGCGTACATGTCCGGCTGGGCCTCCTCCACCACCACCTCCATGGCCGATTCCAGGCGGATGTGGATGCGGCACCGCATGTCGTTGCCATGCCGGGCATGACGCCCCTCGATCAACTCCACCACCACGCCCACCACCCGCCGGGCGATGCGGCCCAGTCCGTAGGCCAGCCGCTGCTGGATGTACTCCCGGAGACCCTCGACGGGAACGAAACCTTGGCTCTGGATGACGACTTGCATGATCCGACTCCTGGCTAGGTGAATGAGACGCTCATGCTAAGGCAGCCCATTCATCAATAAAATTCGATTTTTTATGGTATTTGGTTCGATATTTACGAACCTGATCCAGCCCGCCCCGGGCAGGGTCCAGGGCGGCGGGAATAGTGGATTCGGTACACCCCCGGGTCAAGGACGATCCCGCTGACCGAGGGCCGCCCGCAGGGCGGCCATCTCCTGGCGCAACGCCGCCAGTTCTCCATGCAGGTCGGCCTCGATGTGCTGGCGGGCACCGTCCACCGCCGCCACCGTGTCCGCATGCTCCGCCTCGCTGAAGGACTGCATGGCGTTGACGATGATGGCGATGAACAGGTTGAGCATGGTGAAGGTGGCGATCAGGATGAAGGGGATGAAGAAGACCCAGGCATAGGGGAAGTGCTCCATCACCGGACGGGCGATGCCCATGGACCAGCTCTCCAGGGTCATGATCTGGAACAGGGTATAGAGGGACCGGCCCAGGTTGCCGAACCACTCCGGGTAGCTGGCCGCGAAGAGATTGGTGGCGATCACCGCGAACACGTAGTAGATCAGCAGCAGCACCAGGGCGATGGAGCCCAGGCCCGGGATGGCCGCCAGCAGGGCCCCCACCACCCGGCGCATGGAGGGCACGATGGTGAGGATGCGCAGCACCCGCAGCACCCGCAGCGCCCGCAGCACCGCCAGTTGCCCCGTGGCCGGCACCAGGGCGATGGCCACCACGAGGAAGTCGAACACGCTCCAGGGATCGCGGAAGAAGGCCCAGCGGTGGACATAGAGGCGGATGCCGATCTCCACCACGAACACCGCCAGGATGGTCTTGTCGATCAGATGCAGGACCCCGCCGTAGGCGGCCATCACCGCCGGCGAGGTCTCAAGGCCGAGGGTCACGGCGTTGATGAGGATCAAGGCCAGGATGAAGTTCTGCACCCGGCTCTGGCGTATGAATGCGTCCAGGCGTTCACGCAAGGCGGGGGCTTGGAAGGCTGCGTCAGGCATCGTCTTCGTTCCTCAATAATCCAGCAGGCTCAGGTTGGGGCGCCCCCGCCGATTCCAAGGGGGTCATCCCCTCCGGATCGGGTTCCCGGGTCCGCTGCCGCTCCGAGACCCCGGCCCGGGCCAGGGCATGGGAGGCCAAGGGCAGGGTCAGCAGCAGGATGGCCACCACCAGGGCCAGCCGCCACAGCCAGGCCCAGCCCCAGCCGGAGGCCCAGGCCACCAGGCCGAGGCCGATGGCGAACAGGGACACGGCGAGGGTCGCGGCCTTGGTGGCGGCATGCTGCCGGGCCAGGGCGTCGGGCAGGCGCAGGATGCCCAGGGCGGCGATGACCAGGATGATCATCGCCAGGCCGCTCAGGAGCCAGCCGGCCAGGATCATGCTCCGCCCTCCCCTGCCCCATCGTCGGGGCCTTCCCCCTGGATCAGCCTGGCCCAGGCCAGGGTGGCGACGAAGCCCACCAGGGCCAGGCCGATGGCCACGTCCAGGTAGACCGTGCGCCCGCTGGCCCAGGCCGCCAGCAGGCTGAAGACGATGGCGACGGCGAAGAGGATGTCCAGGCCGATCACCCGGTCGGTGCGGCTGGGGCCGACCAGGAGGCGATAGAAACCCAGCGCGGC
>SBFV01000076.1 GCA_006227775.1 Gammaproteobacteria bacterium
GAACGGGGCGGTATCCCCGCCCGTGCCGAGTCCCGCCTGGGGGTCATCGCCCTGGATGAAGGGGTAGGGGAGGACGAGCGCCTGTCCGAGTCCCTGCGCGATCGCCTGGCCTTCCACCTCGACCTGGGCCGCTTCGGCATCCACGATTCGGCGGCGGCGATTCCCTGGGGAGCGGACGAGATCCAGGCGGCCCGTGCCCGGCTGCCCGCGGTGGGTATTGGCGATGGCCACCTTGAGACCCTGTGCGGTGCCGCCCTGGCGCTGGGTATCGCCTCGCTGCGCGGCTCCCTGCTGGCGATCCGGGTCGCCCGGCTGGCCGCCGCCCTGGCCGGGCGCGACCACGTGGAGGAGGAGGACCTCGCCACCGCCGCCCGACTGGTCCTCGCCCCTCGCGCCACCCGTCTGCCCGCTGGCGAGCAGGCACCAGAGGAGCCGCCACCCCCCGAGCCGCCCCAGGATGGCGAGGATCAGGATGCGGAAGAACGGGAGACCCCGGACCGCCCCCTGGAGGACATGGTCCTGGAGGCTGCCCAGGCCGCCATGCCCAAGGATGTGCTGGACCAGTTGCGTTCCGGTATCGCCCCGCGCTCCCGCGCCCGGTCCCAGGGCAAGGCGGGCGCCCAGCAGCATGCCTCTCTGCGGGGACGGCCCATCGGTGCCCGCCGTGGGGACCCGGGTCCGGGGGTGCGCATGAATGTGGTCGAGACCCTGCGCGCCGCCGCTCCCTGGCAACCAATACGGCGACGCGACACCCTGGCATGGGGCCTGACCCCCAAGCGCGTCGAGGTCCGCAAGGACGACTTCCGTGTCACCCGCTTCAAACAACGCGCCGAGACCACCACCATCTTCACCGTGGATGCCTCCGGCTCCTCGGCCCTGCATCGCCTGGCGGAGGCCAAGGGGGCCATCGAACTGCTCCTGGCGAGCTGCTACGTGCGCCGGGATCGGGTGGCCCTGGTGGCCTTTCGTGGCCAGGGCGCCGAGATCCTGTTGCCGCCGACCCGGTCCCTGGTGCGCGCCAAGCGTTCCCTGGCCAGCCTGCCCGGTGGTGGGGGGACGCCCCTGGCCGCCGGCATCGACCTGTCACTGCTGCTGGCGGATGGCGTCCAGCGCCGGGGTGGCACCCCCACCCTGGTCCTGCTGACGGATGGTCGGGCCAATGTCGCCCGGGACGGGCAGGGGGGTCGCGCCAAGGCCGGCGAGGAAGCCCTGTCCGCGGCCCGCCGGGTCCGGTCAGCCTCTGTCCGGGCCCTGCTGGTGGACACCTCCCCCCATCCCCAACCCAAGGCCCGGGAAGTGGCGGAGGCCATGGGGGCGACCTATCTCCCCCTGCCTTATGCCGATGCGGGCCTGCTCTCCGCCGCCGTTCAGACCGTCGCGGGTCCGGCGGGCGCCGTCAGGTCCCGATCGCCTGGCCAGGAGGCGAAGGTCCGGTCGCGCCATGCCTGAGCGACCCCAATGGGAGCGGGAGGGCCAGGACTGGCCCAACCGCGAGGCCAGCCGCTTCGATCTGGCGGAGGGGCTGCGCTGGCATCTGCAGGTGATGGGCCAAGGGCCGCGCCTGCTGCTGGTCCATGGCACCGGCGCGGCCACCCATTCCTGGGGGGGGCTGGTGCCCTTGCTGGCTGAACGCTTCGAGGTGCTGGCCCCGGATCTGCCTGGTCACGGCTTCACCGCCTCGCCAAGCGGAACGGCCCTTTCCCTGCCCTGGATGGCGCACGCCCTGGGCGGTCTGCTGCGCCGCCTCGGCAAGGCCCCGGATCTCGTGGTGGGCCACTCCGCCGGTGCCGCCATTCTGGCGCGCATGTGTCTTGACGGCCTGATCGCACCGCGGGCATTGATCAGCCTCAACGGCGCCCTCTTGCCCTTGCGGGGCATGCCGGGCCATTTCTTCTCCCCCGCCGCCAAACTGGCCGCCGCCACGCCCTTGCTGCCGCGGTTCTTCGCCTGGCGGGCGGCCTCCCCTGGGGCCGTCGAGCGTCTGGTGGAGAGCACCGGCTCCTCCCTGGATGCCAGGGGCATCGAGCTTTACCGGCGCCTGGTCAGTTGCCCCGGTCACGTCGGCGCCGCCCTGAACATGATGGCTAATTGGGACTTGGCCCCTTTACAGCGGGACTTGTCCCATCTCAAGACCCCCCTTTACCTGGTCGTGGGCGATCGCGACTGGACCGTGCCGCCGACCGATGCCCAGCGGGTCCGGCAACTGGTGCCCCAGGCCCAGGTCATCACCTTGCCCAGGCTCGGTCATCTGGCCCATGAGGAGCGTCCCAGGGAGGTGGCGGACCTCATAGGTCGCCTGGCCAACGCTCAGGGATTGCCGAACCCATCGGGCCAGTAGTCAGGAGGCAATGATGTCATCCGGATGTGTGACGATGCTTGAAGGTATCGGGCCAGGGTCTCCTCCAGGACCCGGGCGGGATGGCAATGAACCATCGTTTCCTTCGGGAGGTTTATCACGAAAGATCGCTGAAAAAGCGAGAAAAAATCATCGATAGTCGGTGCCACGATAGCACCTCTGGTCGGTAGTGCTATTTCAACCCAAGCCAGGTTTTCCGGTTATGACCCGCTAGCAGGGCCACCCCCCGCCAGCGCAGCAACGGCGAAAGCCCCCCACTCCTCAGGAGAGTCATGATGATCTATGTCCGTATGTACGCATCCGAACAGCAAGCCATCGATACCGTCGCCAGACTCGAGGCAGACGGTTTCCCAACTCCAACCATTTACCTGATGCGGGCCCTTGCCGGAGGGGAAGAGGGGACCCTGGCGACGGTCATCGGTGCCGCTCGCAGGGCAGGGTTCGTGCTGGGTGATGAAGGTGAGACCTATGCCCATTTTCTGGCCCACGGTCGCTCCTTGGTCCTGATCAAGGCGGCCTTCGGGTTTGGGCAGGCGGCGATCCAGATCCTGGAGGCTGGAGGACCGGTAGACACCCATCTGCTGCCCCCTCCGCGCCTGCCCCGTGATAGCGACATCGCGGCGCCTTTCTCCTCGTCCATGCAGTGGAACGTGCTGAAACCCAATCAGCCGGCCCCCTTCTCGTCCTGTCTCGGCCTTGGCCTGCTGGCGCGGTCCTCCCTGTCCGATCGCTCTTTCGGTTTTGCCTTGCTGAGTAGCCCGACGACGCCCCTCTCTTCG
>SBFV01000057.1 GCA_006227775.1 Gammaproteobacteria bacterium
ATCGCTCCGGCCTGGGCCGATCCCGCGTGACCAGCGCCAGCCCCAGGCTCAGGGTCAGCACGATGGCGAAGAAGGCATGCTGCTGATGCAGGAGGACCATCAGGGCCAACCCCAGCCCGAGCAGCAGCCAGTCGCGACCGCGCTCCCGTCGGAGCAGGGCCAGGGCCCGCTCCAGACTGAACAGGGCAAGGGCCAGCGGCATGATGTAGGTATCCGGGGCCACCGCGTAATGCCAGAAAGCGAAGCTGCCCCCGGTGAACCCGGCCGCGAGCAGTGCCAGTCCCGGCGCCAGGCGCAAGCGCGACAGGATCGAGACCAGCAATGCCAGGGCCAGGGCGCCGCCAAGCAGATTCAATACCTGCATCGGCCGCTCGGCCGTGCCGGTGTAGCCAAACCCCAGCCAGACCTCGTAGAAGCCACGCTGGACCAGATTGAAGATCAGATGATTGGGATGCAGCCACTGCTCCAGGTCCCCATGACTGACCTCATGGACGTAACGGAGGGCATCCTCCGCCTCGGCATGGTGGCTGGAGAGGGTCAGCCCATAGACCAGCACGGCGCTCAGGAACACCGCGACCGGCAGCCAGCGATCCATGCGACGCCCGTTAGCTTCACCCATCATCATTGCCCTCGCTCCGCGCTTCCCGCGGTGGTTCAGCGGCCGTGGTCGCCAGGGCCGCCACCCCCAGCCCCACCGCGAACCAGAGGGTGGTGCTGCGGATCAGGACGGTGGCCGCGATGGCTTCCGGGGCGGCCACGCCATGCCAGATCAGCAAAGCCGCCATCACGCCCTCGGTGCTGCCCAGTCCGCCCGGGGTAAAGCTCAGGGCCCCGGCCAGCATGGCCAGGGCGAAGACGAAGGCGGCAAAGATGAAGGAGGCCTCGACCCCCATCCAGTCCAGGATCAGATGGAAGGCGAAGGCCTCCGCCGCCCAGCCGAGCAGGCTGAGCAGCGTGGCCAGCAGCAGCAGACCGGGGCGATGACAGCGCTGGGCCTGGAGGAGGATCTCGAAACCGTGTCCGACCCAGCGTTGCCAGCGGCCCAGGTGGGGCAAGCGGCGCTGCAAGGCCAGCAGACCCTCCCGCCAGGCCAGCATGGCCAGCAACCCCAGGCAGAGGAGACCGCCGAGCAGGATCAGGGGCCAGGCCTGGGGATACAGGCTCAACCCGAGCAGGGTCAGCAGCACAATGGCGATCAGATCCGACAGGCGCTCACTGAAAAAAGCGGCGAAGCTGTCCGGATAGGGGACGCCGCGCCGCTTGAGCAACAGGCCACGAAAGGCCTCGCCGGCCTTGCCGGGGGTGGTGGTCAGGGCAAAGCCGGCCAGGTAGATCTGGCATCCGGGGCGCCAGGCTATCAGGTGGCCAAGGGTGCTCAGGTAGGGGTGCCAGCGCAGATAACGCAGGCCGTAGTTCACCAGCGACAGCAGCAAGGCCAGGAGCAGTCCCGTCCCACCGACCTGGACCAGGGCGCTCGTCACCTCGCGCCAGCCCCCGAAGAGGGCGAAGCCCAGATAGCCCAGGGCGGAGAGCACCACGGAATAGATCAGGGCGCGATAACGCCATCCCGCCAGAAAGGTCGCGTGGCTGAGGCTGGACAAGGGCGGTAATCCTGGTTGGACTAAAGGGACAGCCGTTTGAACAACGGCCGGGGTAGGACGCGGATCACCCACAGGATCAGCGCCCAGAAGGGGGGTACGTACAGCACGTTACGCTGGCGCTCGATGCCCTGCACGATCCGCCGGGCGACCTGCTCCGGGGTCGCCACCAGGGCGCGGGGGAGCGCGAGCCCCGCGGTCATGGGGGTGTCGACAAAGCCGGGGCGAATATCAATCAGGTGCACGCCGGCACGGAAGAGACGGGCGCGCAGGCCCTCGCAGCAGGTTGACACCGCAGCCTTGGCACTGCCGTAGACATAATTCGAGGGCCGACCGCGATCGCCGGCCACCGAGGTGATGACCGCGATCGTGCCCCGGCCCTGGTCGGTCATGACGTTGGCCAGGTGCAGCAATAGGGCGATCACGCTGGTGCCATTGACCGCGAATTCACGCAGGGCCAGGTCAGGGTCGCGCTCGCAGGCGGCCTGATCCGGCAAGGTGCCGTGGGCGATCAGGACCCGGTCGATCTCACCCAGGTCCCTGAGCGCCGCTTGCACCAGCGCCAAATGACCGGCGGGATCGGCGAGATCCGCGCATTGCGTGGTCACGGACCCAGCCCCCCGCGCCCGCAGGTCGCTGGCGGTCTGTTCCAGCGGTTCCGGCGCGCGAGCGACCAAGTGGAAATGGACCGAATCAGGGCCCTCCTGAGCAGCGACCTCCAGCCAGCGGCGGCAGCAGGCCCGGGCGATGGCCGAGGTGGCCCCAAATACCAGGATGCGTTTCATGTGGTCACTCTTTGCCAGAAGCGGGATAGCAGCAGGGGATCCCGGAGTCGTTCCAGGTCTTGCCACCGCGGGTAGCCATGACGGTAGTCGTCTGGGGTCATGTGCGCGTCCTTGGCGGGGTACAGCCGCCCGCCCGCCGCGCGCACCACGGCATCCATACGACTGAACAGTGCCGCATTCCGGTCCCGGAGGTTGGGGAAATCGAGGGCCAGGGTCACCCCGGGGCAGGGGAAGGACAGCCAGCCCGGGGAGGGCCGGTCGCCAAAGCGTTTTAATACCGCCAGGAAGGAACCCTGACCGCTGGCGGCGATGACGGCCAGCAATTCCGGCAGGGCGGTATCGGCGACCGCCCAGGGCATCACGCACTGTTATTGCTGGAAGCCCTGGCGACCGTAGATGCGATTCCAGTGCAGCACCCCGTCCAGCGGATAGAAGAAGGGCTGAAAGCCGACCCGGGCGTGCTGACGGCGGGCCGGATGCCGCCGCCAGTAGAGTTCGTTGAACAGGCGCAGCGACCAGCGGTTCACCAGGGAAAAGGGCGGGGCGAAGGGCACGCTGAGGCCGCCTTCCTTGAGGGGCTCCAGGGGGCCGGCGGGGGCGAAATCCCCGGCCATGTACACCCCGCGCCCGGCGGCGGCGCCCCGCGCCACGCAATCGACCCAGGCCACGCTGAACTCGTGGAAGGGGTCCAGTTCGGCGGACAGGTCCAGAAACTCGCGTAGGGAGCCGAAACGCGGCACATGGCAGC
>SBFV01000425.1 GCA_006227775.1 Gammaproteobacteria bacterium
CGGCACACGAACTCTCCCTTCTCAACCACCAGGTCCTGACGGCGGCACGCTGGGAGCGGTCATGGCGGGACGCGGATGACCTGGGCAACCAGCGGCCAGTCGATCGCCGCGCCTTCTTCACCTCGATCTTCGAGGGACCCTTGCGGCGAGTGCGGGAGAGCCTGGACCCACCGGAGAGCGACGAGGGCGCCCCAGGTCTTCTTCTCCCGCCCCCCCAGCCAGGAGAAGCGGTCCACCTGGCCCCGGTCATCGACGCCATGCTCTGCACCGGTTGCGATGCCTGCCTGCGGATCTGCCCGCGTGAGGCGCTCCGTCTGGACATCCGGGACGGCAGGGCCCAGGCCTTTGTCATCGCGGCCGAGCGCTGCAGCGGTTGTGGCCTTTGCGTGGATCTGTGCGTGACGCGGGCTATCCGCGTCCAACGCGGGGGTCTCTTGCCCGTGACCGAAATCCCCTTATGGGAGCAACGTTGCGGCTCCTGCGGGGTGACCTTTCACCTTCCCCGGGCGGAAGGGCCAATGATGGGCAAGACCCGACCATCCCCCCCGTCCCTTTGTCCGATCTGCTTCCGCGTCGACCACCAGCGTCGCCTATTTCAGGTTCTGGATTGAACCGCACCCTTTTCCTCACCCGGGCTGACAAGCTGTCAGGTCGTATCTCATGCTTCCTCCTCTCCAATCCGGGCCTTCTGACAAAAGGCCGCCATCCGACTGACTCATTGCTTGCCGACCTCCCCTGGCTCGACGGAATAACCTGATGCTTCGGGGATCAGTCCAGTTCCCTCTGTCATTTTGTCAGCCGTGGCTGCCATTCACCTCATGCAACTAGGCGAATCGCCCGATAAATCCGAGTGATTTCATAGGGATAATTCACTATTCATAACAGGGTGTAACCAACGGCTTGGCACGGGATAGCACCCTCTTCGGACCTCCTGGCAGACTTATTGCTTACCTGGGTGATGGCTGATGATGATCTCCGTGCCGGGGACCGCTTGCCTGATGGGCTGGCCCAGGTGAGCTCCGCCGGCTCGGAAGGGGGAGACGGGTTCGCCCTTTCATCCCTGAACCGGTGTTGAGCGGGCTTGGGAAAGCCGGTACGGAGTCTGGATACCACCTCCACCCCTTCGGATCATCCACGGCCATTGCGCCAGGAGCGCGGTCAGGTACTACCAGCGGCATCACCCCCATGGCGATGTTCCCGACGGCGGACCATTTCACCGCGGACGCTGAGCGACAATAACCCCGAGGATCACTTTCAGGAGCCGCGGTATGTACCGAGCAAAGCCACTACTCGCTCTCACCACCCTCTTGGCCGGGTTGATGGCCAGCGCCTTGGCCCTGGCGGCCACTACACCCACCTATGATCAGGCCCGCTGGGACCCGATTCACTTCAAGCCCGCCATCGATTCAGCCACCGACGAGCAGTGCCTTGCATGCCACAAGGAGGTCCTGGAACCGAGCATCAGGGCCCAGTCCCCCGCCGGAGTCAAAACCGCCGAGACGCTGGCCTGGTATCAGACCCTCAGTACCTACAGCGGCGACCAGGAAACCTTCCACCGCCGCCACATGGTCACTCCCCTGGCCCAAGAACTTATGGCCATGAAGTGCAATACCTGCCATCAGGGTAACGACCCGCGCGAGGAGACGGCCAATTCCTCGGCCACCGGCTTACCGGACCAGATCCAACGCAAACACGTCAACCCTGACATCTGCCTGATGTGTCACGGCCAGTTCCCCTGGCAGAAGATGGCCGGCCTCCCCGGTCCCTGGAGCGAGTTCGGCAATATCTTCCAGGAAAACTGCAATATCGCCTGCCATGGGGCCGTATTCCGCACCGTCCGCCACCAGGTCAACTACCTGAAGCCGGAGGCCATCGAAAAGGCCGGCGGCGAGAACGGTGACGTCTGCTACGGCTGCCACGGTGGCCGGAGCTGGTATCGCATCTCCTTCCCTTATCCACGCCATGCCTGGCCCAATATGCCGCCGGATACCCCGGAATGGGCCAAGGACCGTCCGACCACGTCCCAGGCGCGCTTCCTGGAAGGCGTCAAGGCACCGGAAGTGAAGCAATAGGCCGAGGAACCCAATCATGAATGACAAGACCGCAACCCCGGACCTGGATCTGGACCTCGCCTCGCGCCTCAATATCAGCCGCCGCGGCTTCCTCAAAACCACCGCCGTGGGAGCCATGGCGGTGGGCGCCGGTGGCCTGCTCAAAACCGAGGAGGCCCAGGCCTTCGCCTACGAACCCTACCCGCGCGATGACGACCTGCAAACGGTAGTGACGAGCTGCGCCCATAACTGCGGTTCCCGCCATGCCCTCATCGCCCACAAGAAGGGCGACGTTATCGTTCGGCTCAGCACGGATGACGGCCGTTACCAGAAAGACGGCTTCTTCGGCAAGGACACCGAGGAAGAGCCCCAGTTGCGCGGCTGCCTGCGCGGCCGTTCCTACCGCCAGCGCCTCTATTCCGCCGAGCGCCTGCTCTACCCCATGGTGCGGGTAGGCGAAAGGGGCGAGGGTAAGTTCAAGCGCGTCTCCTGGGACGAGGCCCTGAACTTCGTCGCTATGAAGATGCTGCAGATCAAGAACACCTACGGCCCCACCGCCCTAGTCGACCAGAGCTACGCCGGCGCCTCTTATGGCGTCCTGCACAAGTCCGACCAGATCGAGGGCCTGCTGGGCCGCTTCCTGGGCATGTTCGGCTGCCGCACCAGTTCCTGGTCCGTGCCCTCCTACCAGGGCACCACCACCAGTTCCCGCTGGACCTTCGGCACTATCGAGGACGGCAACGAGGACGACGCCTACGCCCACTCCAAGCTGATCATCATGTGGGGTTGGAACCCGGCCTACACTTTCCACGGCGGCAACACCTTCTACTACATGCGCCTGGCCAAGCAGCGCGGCTGCAAGTTCGTCCTGGTCGATCCCCAGTACACCGACTCCGCCGCCGTTTACGACGCTTGGTGGATTCCCATCCGCCCCAATACCGACGCCGCCATGATGGCCGGCATGGCCCATCACATCTTCACCAACAACCTCCAGGATCAGGCCTTCATCGACAAGTTCTGCCAGGGCATGGACGAGGGCACCATGCCGGACTGGGCCAAGGACACCCCCAATGGCAAGGAAAATTTCAAGGACTACATCCTCGGCAAGTATGACGGCACCCCCAAGACCCCGGAGTGGGCCGCCGCGATCTGCGGCGTCAGCGCGGCGGACATCGTCAAGCTGGCGGAGATGTACGCCAAGACCAAGCCCGCCGCCCTCAAGGCCTCCTGGTCGCCTGGCCGCAACGCCTTCGGCGAGCAGTACAACCGCATGGCGGCGGCCCTTCAGGCCATGACCGGCAACATCGGCGTGCTTGGCGGCTGCGCCGAAGGCGTGGGCAAGGCCTGGCACCCGGAGGCGGTGGCCTATCCCTATGATGAATGGGCCAACGTCTGGTTTGCCTCCATCAAGTCCGACCGCTGGGCGCACATCGTCCTCAACTACCCCAATGTCAAGCGCGAGGAGGTCGGCCTCTGGCCGCGCAACGACCAGCTCGACGGCGTCATCCCCAACATCAAGGGCATCTTCTGGCAGGGCTCCAACTGGTTCAACCAGTTGACCAATATCAACAAGGAGATCGAGGCGGTCAAGAAGCTGGAGTTGGTGGTGTGCATGGATTCCACCATCACCCCCTCCGGCCTCTACGCCGATGTCCTGCTGCCAGTGGCGACCCACTTCGAGCGCCACGACGTCGCCCTGCCCTGGTACAAGGGTCACTATTACATCCACCGGCCCAAGGTCATCCAGCCCATGGGCGAGTCCAAGACGGACTTCCAGATCTTCACCGAACTGGCCTACCGCATCGGCGAGCTGGACCCGCAGGGCTATGGCATGTTCGGCAAGCTCTACAACCCCAAGGCCGACCGGAGTTACTTCCTCAACCCCGACGCCGTGGACGAGGCGTATCTGACGGACTGGTGGAACAACCGCGTCATGCACCACCACCACATCGACATGACGTGGGAGGAGTTCAAGGGTTACGGCATCTACAAGTTCCTGCTCAAGGAACCCCATGTCGGCTTCCGCGCCCAGATCGAACAAGGGGTGCCCTTCCAGACTCCCTCCGGCAAGATCGAGATCCTGGTCAACGAGCTGGCCTGGGTCCAGGACTGGACCAAGACCAAGTACGGCGAGCACGTGCCTTCCATCCCCAAGTGGATCGAGCCCTGGGAGTCCCTCAACAGCGCGAAGACGAAGGAGTACCCCTTCCACCTGGTCTCGCCGCACCCCCGGTGGCGCACCCACTCCATCTTCAACAACTGTGCCTGGCTGCGGGAGACCTACGAACAGGAGTGCACCCTCAACGCCAGTGATGCCAAGAAGCTGGGCATCAAGACCGGCGACACCGTGGAATTGTGGAACGAACGTGGCAAAGTGGTGGTGCCGGCCTACGTTACCGAGCGCTGCATGCCCGGCGTGCTGGTCCTCCACGAAGGGGCCTGGCTGGATCTGGACGAGAACGGGGTGGACCGTTCCGGCAACCCGGATTTCCTCACCCTCGACGCCCCCAGCCCCGCCGGGGCCTTCGCCTACAACACGGTGCTGTGCAACATCGCCAAGAGCGACCTGGAGCATCGCCCGGGATGGGACAGACTGGCCACCGCCCGCTCGCACGTCTTTCGGCGCGAGCACCGGCGCGAGCTCTAATCGCAGCGCGGAGTGACAGATCCAATGGCTAACGAAAAAGACACAGCAACCATCAAGACCGCCGTCGAGCGCAAGAAGAAGGTGGTCTATACGCCGGTCGTGCCCGACATGCAGCTCGGCTTTGTCCACAACAACGTCGACTGCATCGGCTGTCGCGCCTGTGAGATCGCCTGCAAGGACAAGAACGGTCTGCCGGCGGGGCCGCGCTTCCGGCGCGTCCAATACGTCGAGGGCGGGACTTACCCCAATGTCTATGCCTACAAGATCAACGTCTCCTGCAATCATTGCGCCGAGCCAGCCTGTCTGCCGTCCTGTCCTACCGGGGCCATCTGGAAGCGGAAGGACAATGGCATCGTCGATATCGACTCGACCTTGTGCATCGGCTGCCGTCGCTGTGAGGCCGCCTGCCCCTATGGCGCCCCCCAGTTCATTCCCGAGCTTAACATCGTCTCCAAGTGCAACCTGTGCGTGGACGAGATCGAGGCCGGCCGCAAGCCCTACTGCGTCATGGCCTGCATGATGCGCACCCTGGACATAGGCCCCATCGACAAGCTACGGGAAAACAAATGGGAGACAAAGGCCATCGGCCCCCACGACAGGCCGGTGCGCACGGTCAGGAGCTTCGCCAATCCCGAGCTGACCAACCCCTCCATCGTCTTCGTAGTACACGATAAGGGTAAGGTCTAACCAGGAACCGACCGGGAGCGCGGCCGCTGGTGGGTGGGGGATCACCCCCCTCATGGCGAAAATCGCCCCCGGTTCACCATCGCGGCCCCAAGGACGGGGCATCTTTTTACGTCGGGGGAGAACCATAACGAGACGGTCTGAGATGGAGCAGGACGATCTCCTGAAAACCTGGGGCAGGATGCCCCCTTTTTTTTGCCGCGACACAAGAGGCGTCAGGACGGACTAGCCATCCAACGGAGCGGTTTCGTCCATGGAGAAGTCCAGGGGATAGGGGACCAGATTCAATGCCTCACCGGTGAAATGGCGCCATAGATCCCCATAGGTACGGCCGGTAACCGGATGGGTCTCCTGATTGGCCAAATCCGCCAGGGGCCTGAGCACGAAGGCATAGCGTAGGATCTCGGCGCTAGGCAATTCGTAGCCCTCGATCTGGCCTACCGCCATACCATAGGTGAGCAGGTCCAGATCCAGGGTACGCGGGGCGAACTTTTCCGCGCCGCGTACCCGCCCTGCCGCGTCCTCGATGGCACGCAGGCGGGCCCGCACTTCCGGCACGCTCTGGGAGGTGACGAAGCCTGCCACCAGGTTCAGAAAGGGCTCCCCGGCAAAGCCCACGGCGGCGCACTCGTAGACGGGGGACAGCAGCAGATCGCCATAGGCTCGGCGCAGATGGCGCACCCCAAGCCGCAGGGACCTTTCCCGGGCCTGATTGCTGCCCAGGCTGACCCAGACCCTAGGCATGGACAACCGCCCGCCCCATGCCCGTCTGAACCCGCTCCCCGCGCTCGATGATGACGCCAACGTCCGTGGCGTCGCTGACCGCGCCGATCTTGTTGACGCTGAGGCGCAGCCAGGGGATGCCGAATTCCTCCCGCAGCAGGGCCGCGCAGCGCTCCGCCAGGGTCTCGACCAATTCGAAACGGCTCGCGGCCACGAATTCCTTCAGGCGCTTGGCCACCCGCTTGTAGTCCAGGGCGTCCTCGATCCGGTCACTGGCCGCCCCCTTCGCCACGTCCGCCCCCATTTCCAGATCCAGGATGACAGGCTGCTTGATCTGTTTTTCCCAATCGTAGATGCCGATGGTAGTCTCGATGCGCAGTCCGCGCAGGAACACGATATCCATGACCTCTTACCCCGCTGAAGCTGTTGAAGAAATCCCGGGCGATTCCCGACATGGTAGGCAAGCCGGGGGGGATTACAACCCCACTGCCTTCCCAACCAGGTCGTGGGACGGATCACTCTCCGGTCTGGCCAACGACATCAAGGTTTGGGCACGGGAACTGGGCTTCCAAGGGGTGGGAATCAGCGATCCGGACCTGATGGATGCGGAGGCACGGCTGTCAGCCTGGCTGGCCCAGGGTCGCCAGGGGGAGATGGACTACATGGCCCGCCATGGCACCAAGCGCGCCCGCCCCGCGGAGCTGGTGCCCGGCACCCTGCGGGTGATCTCAGTGCGCATGGACTACCTGCCTGAGGGGCAGGACCGCCTGCAAGCGCGGCTTAGGGACCCGGCCACCGCCTTTATCTCCCGCTACGCCCTGGGGCGGGATTATCACAAGGTGCTGCGGCAACGGCTCCAGCGTCTGGCGAATCGCATCAGCGCCCGAATCGGTCCCTTCGGCCATCGCGCCTTCGTGGATTCCGCACCCGTCCTGGAGAAGGCCCTGGCCCAGCGCGCCGGCCTGGGCTGGATCGGGAAACACACCAACCTGATCCACCCCCGGACGGGTTCCTGGTTCTTCCTGGGGGAACTCTTCGTCGACCTGCCCCTGCCACCTGACCGGCCGATGACGGATCATTGTGGCCGCTGCCAGGCCTGCCTGCCGGCCTGCCCCACGGGGGCCATCCTCGCTCCTTATGAGCTGGATGCCCGCCGGTGCATCTCCTACCTGACCATCGAACTCAAGGGTCCCATCCCCGAACCGCTGCGACCCCTCATCGGCAACCGGATCTATGGTTGCGACGACTGTCAACTGGTTTGTCCGTGGAACCGCTTCGCCCACCTGACGGCGGAGGGGGATTTCCGCCCCCGCCAGGGCCTGGACACCGCCACCCTGATCGAACTGTTCGACTGGGACGAGGGCGAGTTCCTGCGCCGAACCGAGGGCAGCGCCATCCGCCGCATCGGCCACCCATGCTGGTTGCGCAACATCGCCGTGGCCTTGGGCAATGGCCCTCCCGTACCCGCCGTCCGCCAGGCCCTAACCGCGCGACTCACCCATCCCAGCGCCCTGGTGGGCGAACACGTCGCCTGGGCCCTGCGCCGAATCGGGGTCTGCCGAGGCGGAGGGTAACGTCGCCCTCAACGCCCAAGCCTTTGCCATCGGACCCCGAGCAGCCGTCAGAGACGCAGCAGATGCTTGCGATAGTGACGCAACTCGGCGATCGATTCGCGGATGTCCGCCAAGGCCAGGTGGGCGGACTCCTTCTTGAAGGAGTCCGCCACGGCCGGCGCCCAGCGTTGGGCGAGGATCTTCACGGTGCTCACGTCCAGGTTGCGGTAATGGAACCAGGCTTCGAGCCTGGGCATGACGCGGGCGAGGAAGCGCCGGTCCTGGCAAATGCTGTTGCCACAGAGCGGCGACTTACCCGCCGGCACCCATCGATTGAGGAACGCCAGGGTCTCGGCCTCCGCCTTCCGCTCGTCGATCTGGCTGACGCGCACCCGCGCCAAAAGCCCCGAATCCCCATGGTGTTTCCGATTCCAGTCATCCATGGCCGCCAGCACGGTCTCGGGTTGGTGGATGGCCAGCACCGGGCCCTCCGCCAGGATGTTGAGTTGGCTATCCGTGACCAGGGTGGCAATCTCCAGGATGTGATCCGCCGCCGGCTCCAGGCCAGTCATCTCCAGGTCCAGCCAGACCAGATGGCTATCGTCAGGGTTCATACTGTCTTGCATCGCTTGAGGTGAGAACGCAGGTTATATCTTTCGCGGGATCGCCAGCACGGCGCTGGCGGCATAATATCTCCCCACCTCATCGTCGCGGAGAAACTTCATGATCCCACGTTTGACCCTGCCAGCGCTCTGCCTCCTCTTGGCCCTGCCCACCCTAGCCAGCGCGGACGAAGAAGACACCGCCGAGCTCTACCAGTTCAACTGCACCTCCTGCCACGGGGCAGAGGTCTATACGCGAACCGATCGTAAGGTAAACTCCCTGGATGCCCTGGAACGTCAGGTCCGCCGCTGTGAACTGGCCCTGGGCCTAAAATGGTTCGACGAGGAAATTGCCAGCATGGCGAACTACCTCAACACGCATTACTACAAGTTCACCCCCTAGATGCCGGTCCGCCGGCTCACGGAGCGCCAAAAGGCCCGAATCCAGCGGCTCCAGGAGCAGCGCCGCCAGCGCCTGGACGAGGGAGCGGAGGT
>SBFV01000026.1 GCA_006227775.1 Gammaproteobacteria bacterium
GCGGACGCTCCTGATGGTATCTCCCCCGCCTTGGAGGCTCGTGGCATCTCTCTGATCTACGGCAGCGGCCCCACCGCCGTCCACGCCGTCAACGACGTAGATATCGCCGTCCACCCCGGGGAGATGCTGGCCCTCATGGGTCCTTCAGGGAGCGGCAAGACAACCTTGCTGATGGTCCTGGGTTGCCTGCTCCGGGCCAGCGCCGGCAGCGTCCGGGTGGAGGGGCGGGATACCTCCGGCCTGCCCAAGGCGGAATTGTCCCGACTGCGCTTGACGCGCATGGGTTTCATCTTCCAGAGCTACAACCTTTTCCCTGCTCTGACCGCCCTGGAGAATGTGCAGTTGGCCCTGGAGCTGAAGGGGTACGATCTCAAGGAAGGCCAGAAGCTTCTGCAACGGGTTGGGCTGGGGGGGCGCTTGGGCAACTATCCCCGGCAACTCTCCGGGGGGGAGAAACAGCGCGTCGCCATCGCCCGTGCCCTGGCGGGCTATCCGGCCATCCTGCTGGCGGACGAGCCTACCGCCGCCCTCGACTCTAGCAACGGTCGCGCCGTGGTCAGGCTGCTCGCCGACCTGTCCCATGATCTGGGGCGGGCCACGATCATCGTCACCCACGACCCCCGCATCGGCGATCTGTCCGATCGTGTCGTCCACATGGAGGACGGGCGCATCCTGGCTTGATTGGCGCCGCCGCGGGAGAGTCGGGCGCATAAAGCGGGGCAGCCGCTGAATGTTTCCGCTCCGCCTCCCTGCTGCAACCTTCCCCTTGGCGGCGGGGAGGACTGACATTCAACCTCTGCTGGGTCCCTGGAATCCGAGGAGTGAACACGATGCCAACCAGCAAAACGATCGCCGGCCTGACAGCCCTTGCGCTGCTCTTCGCCGCGGGCTGCGGGCGAGTCCAGCAGGAAAAAAAGACCCGCGGCCTGGAGGCCAGTACCACCGCCTATGGCAATGCCCTGCGGTGGGGTTATCCGGAAACGGCCTGGAATTACCTGGCTCCCCCCGTCCGGGGGCGCCTTTCCCCGGAGCAAATCCAATTGAAGGACATCCGCCTGACGGCTTATGAGGTCGTGCAGCCGCCCCTCCTGGTCGATGAGGAACAGCTTCAGGCCGAACAGTGGGTGCGGATCGACTATGTCCGTCACGATACCCAGGTCGTCAAAAGTCTGGCCGATCATCAGATCTGGCGCTATGACGAAGCCAGTGGCGGTTGGCGCCTGCATAGCGATCCTCCCGCGTTTCGCTGAGCCTTGAGGCCTCGGCCCCGGGCTGGGGGCACTCCATGCAGACATCCCCATGTTTCAGCGCCCCCCCGACATCAGCCGGACAGTCCACAAGGAGGTCAGGCGTCATCATCACAATCAAGAGGATTATACAATTGAAGATGGTGATGAAGCCTGTGGGTAAGTCGTTCCATTGTTGAAACCATATGTTTAATAATAAGTTGCGCTATCAAGGAGATGGGGACAAGTCCCTTTCAAGACGTGGATCAACTGTGGATAAAATAACTGCCAGATTTTCCCGCGGCTGGATTCATATCCGTCCACAAGTTATGCCCCGCTTTTTCCCCGCGCGACGCGATCTTGGCGTCTTCCGCGGAAGACGCCTGGAATGGCCAAGCAAAATGATGGGCGTAAAAAAACCCGCCTATGGCGGGTTTCTCTCTCTAACGAGGCAAGGCCGCTTTACTTGATCTTGCCTTCCTTGTACATGACGTGCTGACGGATGACGGGATCGAACTTCTTGATCTCCATCTTGCTGGGCATGTTGCGCTTGTTTTTGGTGGTCGTGTAGAAATGACCGGTTCCCGCGCTGGAAATCAGGCGAATTTTGTCACGTGCTGCCTTGGCCATGGGAATTTTCCTCGCTTAGACCTTGACGCCACGCTCACGCATGTCAGCGAGCACGGCATCGATACCTTTCTTGTCGATCAGGCGCATGGCGTCGGTGCTCAGGCGCAAACGGACCCAGCGCTTCTCGCTCTCGACCCAGAAACGATGGTAATGGAGATTCGGCAGGAACCGACGCTTGGTCTTGTTGTGGGCATGGGAGACGTTGCAACCGACCAGCGGGCGCTTCCCGGTTACTTGGCAGACTTTGGACATGACGCTTCCCTTTGAATTGGGCCAGGGGTCAGGCCTCCTGGGCCGGACCAAATGAAAGACGAGCAAAAATACCCGAATCGGCCAGCCAGTGCAAGGATTTTGGCAACCTCCGCCGACCCCGTCTCGCCCACGCTATTGGTACGGACCCGTCCTGAACTAACTTGTACTCAGGCTGTGGATAGGCTGTGGCCAAAACCTGAGCCATGCCGAGGGAGTATGTTTTTCCACAGGGTGCCAACAACTCCACGGGGGTTTCCCCCAAGGCTTATTGCTTGATCAATAAATTGATATGTAAGGATTTTTATGCGGATACGCCTTTATCCACAGCCTTCATCACCATCATAGTGCTTAATTTTCAAGTTTATGATGAGCGAGCCACGAGACCCCCCACAACCCAACGGTGGCCCAGCGGAAGGCGACTTCAATGCGCCTTATGTCAATGCGGGTGAGGGCAGGATGCTGATCACTTCTGATCAGCAGGAGACCTTGATCATGAAACCAGGCAGCGGTGGCTCCGTCGAGGTGGTCTGTGTCCCTGTCGAGGAGTAAGGACAGGGGGTAGAGAGCTAGAGTAAGCCCCGCTCGGCGAAGGAAATGCCATCTCCGTCGCCGATGATGAGGTGATCGAGCACACGGATCTCGACGAGTGCCAGGGCATCTTTAAGTCGTTGGGTGATGCGTAGGTCGGCCTGGCTCGGTTCGGTAATCCCCGATGGGTGGTTGTGAGCGAAGATGACGGCGGCGGCGCCTAACTCCAGGGCGCGGCGAACTACCTCCCGGGGGTGGACGCTGGCACCATCAATGGTGCCGCGAAAGAGCTCCTCGTATTTCAGCACATGATGGCGGTTGTCGAGAAAGAGACAGGCGAATACCTCGTGCGGATAGTGGTAGAGCTGGGTTTTGATGAAAGCGCGGGTGGTCTCCGGGCTGGTGAGGGGTCCCTTATGTTCCAGTTCGGCGAGCAGGTAACGTCGTTGCATTTCCTGGACGGCCTTGAGTA
>SBFV01000062.1 GCA_006227775.1 Gammaproteobacteria bacterium
GAGCCCGCGTTTTTTCAAGGCCCGGTTCAGTTCGAAGTCGCCATATTTCTCATCCAGGGCGATGGGGTGCTGGAGGCTGGCCAGGTGGACGCGGATCTGGTGGGTGCGGCCGGTCTTCAGTTCAGCTTCAAGGAGGGTGAAATCGGTGTAGCGCCGGACCAGGCGGAAGATGGTGTGGGCATACTGGCCATCCTCGCGCACCATCACCCGGCGCTCGCCGTCGTCGGTATGGAACTTGTGCAGGGGCAGCTTCACATGCCGAAGCTGGTCGCGCCATTGCCCCACCGCCAGGGTCAGGTAGGTCTTCCTCACCTCCCCGTCCCGAAGCATCCGGTGCAGCTCGGTCAGGGCCGAGCGCTTCAGGGCGATGAGCAGCACCCCCGAGGTCTCCCGGTCCAGGCGATGGGCCAGTTCCATGAAGCGCTGCTCGGGCAGTTCCCGGCGCAACTGCTCGATGATGCCCAGGCTGACCCCGCTGCCACCGTGGACAGCCTGGCCTGCCGGCTTGTCTAGGACCAGCAGACCCTCGTCGCGGTGGATCACCCGTCCCAGCAGGCTCTTACCGATCTTGGGCAGGTTCTCGGATGCCGGCCTGGCCGCAACCCTGACCGGCGGGATGCGCAGTTCGTCACCCATCTCCAAGCGGTAGTCGGGCTGGGCACGGCGGCCGTTCACCCGCAGCTCGCCTTCCCGCAGCATCCGATAGACCCGGCTCTTGGGCACGCCCTTCAGATGCCTGAACAGGAAATTGTCCAGGCGCTGGCCTGCGGCCTCCTCTCCCACCTGGATCCGACTGACGACCGGCTGGCTAACTGGCGTGGTCATGCCCTGGCCATCTGGAAATATTGCTGCAACCCGGCTGTCATGTATTTACCGAAACCCAATTGACTCATATACTTGGGCGCGCATGGGATAAGTAGCAAAGACATTCTTCCAAACGAATGCTCCGACTTATCCACAGCGGCCGGTTAGTTCGCTCACCGGCCAGGCGCCCACCACCGACGTGCAGTCCCGATCCGTTATCCGGTTCCGGCCCGTGCTCCCGGCCAGGCCCCGTCCCCCAAGTGGCGACGCAGCCCGCCAGCACCCGTCTCGTTGTGATGCGTGCCTGAAAAAGCAGCGATGGTAACGTATTTTGTTATGCGCGTACCGCCCCGGATACCCCCGCACGGCCCTGCCGGACGGGCTTGAAGATAAACCTGTAACACATGCTAGAGACTCACTGCGAAAAGACGACCAACAAAGCCGCCTGATCCCACGCCTCGCATTGCTGCCGCCTGCATATCGGCGGCCGGTTTATCGCCCCGGGTGCGCCCCCGCGCAGGGGTAGAAAATGAAACGTATGTTGTTCAACGCGACGCAGGCGGAAGAGCTCCGCGTCGCCATTGTCGACGGTCAGAAACTGATCGACCTCGACATTGAATCCGCCACCAAGGAACAGCGCAAAGGCAACATCTACAAGGCTGTTGTCACCCGCGTCGAGCCCAGCCTGGAAGCCTGCTTCGTGGACTACGGTACCGACCGCCACGGCTTCCTCCCCTTCAAAGAGATCGCCCGTGCCTCCCTCGGTGGCGACGGCGGCCGTGGCGGCCGTATCCAGGACTTCCTCAAGGAAGGACAGGAACTCATCGTCCAGGTCGAGAAGGACGAGCGCGGCAACAAGGGCGCGGCGCTGACCAACTTCGTCAGCCTGGCCGGCCGCTACCTGGTCCTGATGCCCAACAATCCCCGCGGTGGCGGCGTCTCCCGCCGCATCGAGGGCGAGGAGCGCAACGAGCTCAGGGACCTGCTCGCCAGCCTGGAAGTCCCCGCCGGGATGAGCCTGATCGGCCGCACCGCCGGCATCGGCCGTACCCAGGAGGAACTGCAGTGGGACCTGAACTACCTGCTCCAGCTCTGGAACGCCATCGACGGTGCCGCCCAGTCCCAGAAGGGCGCCTTCCTGATCTACCAGGAATCCAGCCTCGTCATCCGCGCCATCCGTGACTACTTCACCCCGGACATCGGCGAACTGCTGATCGACAACCCGGCCATCTTCGAGCAGGCCCACCAGTTCATGGCCCACGTCATGCCGGGCAACGTCAACAAGGTCAAGCTCTACGCCGACCCGGTTCCCCTCTTCTCCCGCTTCCAGATCGAGCACCAGATCGAGACGGCCTACTCCCGCGAGGTTCCCCTGCCCGCCGGCGGTGCCCTGGTCATCGACCACACCGAGGCCCTGGTGGCCATCGACGTCAACTCGGCCCAGGCCACCCGCGGCGCCGACATCGAGGAGACCGCCTTCCGCACCAACCTGGAGGCTGCCGAGGAGGTCGCCCGCCAGATGCGCCTCAGGGACCTGGGTGGCCTGATCGTCATCGACTTCATCGACATGGAGTCCCAGAAGAACCAGCGCGAGGTGGAAGACCGCCTGCGCGAGGCCCTGCGCTACGACCGCGCCCGCATCCAGTTGGGCAAGATCTCCCGCTTCGGCCTGATGGAACTGTCCCGCCAGCGCCTGCAGCCCTCCCTGGGCGAGACCAGCTACGTGACCTGCCCCCGCTGCAGCGGTACCGGCCACGTGCGCAGCACCGACTCCTTCGCCCTCCACCTCCTGCGCATGATCCAGGAGGAGGCCATGAAGGAGAACACCGGCGCCATCCACCTGCAGGCCCCGGTCGAGGTGGCCACCTACCTCCTCAACGAGAAGCGCACCGACATCCTCAATATCGAGGCGCGGCACAAGGTCGAGGTCATCCTCATCCCCAACATCCATATCGAGACCCCGCGCTACACCCTGACCCGCCTGCGCCACGACCAGCTCAACATGGCCGAGCCCCTGCCGCCCAGCTACAAGATGGCAGAGCGCCCGGAGGAGGAGGAAGAGGCCGCCAAGGGCCTGGCCGCCGCAAAGCCGGAGCGTCCCCAGCCGGTCGTCCAGGGCATCACCCCCTCCCAGCCGGCGCCGACCCCGGTGGCCGCACCCGAAGTGGCCGCACCGGCCAAGCCCGGCCTGTTCGGCCGCATCGTCGGCTGGCTGAAGGGCGTGAGCGAGACCAAGGAAGAGGCAACGCCCGAGGTCAAGAAGGCACCGGCCCGCAGCGAAGGCCGCGA
>SBFV01000110.1 GCA_006227775.1 Gammaproteobacteria bacterium
CTATAATCAGTAGTTTACTAAACTACTTGGTTGACGGGATGCCCTCCGGCGTTAAGTATAGGAATCGGGGCATTCAAGTCCGCCCTACCCCCATGAGGCACGAGGAGCAATCGAAGTCCATGAAATCACCCCTAAGGTTTTTCCCATCCACCGCCCTGGCCCTGCTAGTTGGCCTGAGCGCCACCGGCGCCCTGGCCGGCGATCCCATCCATCAGGTTCCCTCGGAGGTCTGCCAGAACTGCCACCAGGAGATCTACAAGCAGTGGAGCGGCTCCATGCACGCCCACGCCTCGGCGATGAAGGACCCCATCCACGCCGCCTTCTATCAGTCCGAGGTGGGTTCGCCGACCGAAGAGGGCCAGGTCGCCAAGGCCAATAAACAGTACCCCGTCTGTCTCGCCTGCCATGCCCCCAACGCCGCCCGGGACAAGACCACCAAGCTCGACGCCAAACCGGCTTATGCCGAGGGCGTCAACTGCGTGGCCTGCCATACCCTGGCCAAGTACAAGGGCATCGACGCCGGGGGCGGCAAGCTCCGCCTGGGCATCAACGCCTATGAGCTGGCCGACAAGATTCAGGCCCCCACCGGCCTGAACCTGGGTCTGCAAAAGCTCACCGCCGGCGATGATCCCTTTGGCGGCGCTGGCGCCAGTGGCCAGCAGAAGCCCAATCCCCACCTGGGCGAACCGGTGGAATTCGAGGGCAAGAAGATCCCGGGTCTGCCCATGGAGGGCAACCCCAGCCTGATGCGCTCCAATGACGCCTGCATGGGCTGCCACGACAAACGCAACAACCCCCATGGCGTCGCCCTGTGCGGCACCGGCGACGAGTATGCCCAGTCCCGCACCCAGGTGACCTGCATCGCCTGCCACATGCCACTATCCGGCGGCCTCACCGACCATACCCTGGGCGGTGGCCACGATCAGGGCATGCTGGAGCGCTCCGTGCTCTTCGACCTCAAGGCCCAGCCCAAAGGCGACAAGCTGGCCGTCGACGTCAGCATGACCAATCAGCAGCCCCACATCCTGCCCACGGGCGCCCCGTTCCGGAACATGTACCTCAAGGTCATGGCCTATAACGGCAAGGGCGAGGTCGTCTGGCAGAGCACCAAGGGCCACCCCAGCGAGGATGATCCCCAGGCTTACATGTTCCTGACCCTGGTTGACGACGAAGGCAAGCCGGTACCGCCGCCCCAGGCCAAGAAGGCGGGCGCCGACACCCGCCTCAAGCCCCACGAGACCCGGGTCCTGAGCTATGAGATCCCCGCCAAGGACGTGGTCCTGGTGCGCGGCGAGCTCTATTACAACCTGCTCTGGCCCTCCCTGGCGAAGAAGTTCACCCAACTGCCAGATGAGCTCAAGCAGCCGGTGCTGATGGCCGAGGCGGAGAAGGAGATCGCCAAGCCCTGATCGGCGCTGGGGTCGGTCCCTCTCGCTTGATCGTAGTTCAGGCACCAGGGTTCAGCGCCCTGGTGCCTTTTTTTCGCCTCGGGTTCATCCCCGCCGTCGCCGCGTCGTGACGCTTTCTCCCCCGATACCCCAGTTGTCGGTTTCGACCTCATCGATGATCACCATGGTCGTGGCGGGATTCTTATCCAGCACCTCGACCAGCAGGTCCGTCACCCCCTTGATCAGGCGGGCCTTCTGTTCCGCGGTCGCGCCATCGCGGGTGATTCTGATATTGACGTAAGGCATGAAGATTCCTCTTGGTGGACGGGTTTGAAGATAATGCCGACACCAGACAGTATCCGGCATGAAACCCGGGATCCACCCAGATGAACGCACCCACCTCCCCGTCCCTCCGGACTGGTCCCCTGAATCTCATCACCGACGTGCCCGGCATCGAGGTGGGTCATTATCAGGCCAACCATACCGGCACCACCGTCGTGCTCGCCCGCGCGGGGGCGATGGGGGGCGTCGACGTGCGCGGCTCGGCCCCCGGCACCCGCGAGACGGACCTGCTGGACCCGGTCAACCTGGTCGACCGGATCAACGCCATCGTCCTCTCCGGCGGCAGCGCCTTCGGCCTGGCGGCGGCGGACGGGGTCATGGGCTGGCTGGAGGAGCGGGGCCTGGGTTGGCCCCTGGGCGAGGGCCGGGTGGTGCCCATCGTCCCCGGGGCGGTGCTCTTCGATCTGGAACGTTTCGGCCGGGACTTTCGCGACCGCCCCACGGCGGAGTTCGGCCGCCGGGCGTGCGCCAATCTGACCGCCGGCGCCTTCCCCCTCGGCAACGTCGGCGCCGGGGCCGGGGCCATCGCCCTGGGGTGTAATCTCAAGGGGGGATTGGGGTCCGCCAGCCTCGATCTGGGCCAGGGCGTCCGGGTCGGGGCCCTGGTGGCGGTCAACCCCTTTGGCAGCGTGATCAACCCCGCGACCGGGGAACTCCTGGGCGCCAGTCTGGGGATCGGGGAGGAATTCGGCCCCCTGCCCCGCCCCGTCAACCCGTCCACTTCCCCCCCGCCCGCCCCGGCCCTCCTCCGCAACACCACCATCGCGGTGGTGGCCACCAACCTGGCGCTGACCAAGGCCCAGGCTACCAAGCTGGCGCAGATGGCCCAGGACGGCCTGGCGCGCGCCATCAACCCTTCCCATACCCTCTTCGACGGCGACACCGTCTTCGCCCTCGCCACCGGCCAGATCCCCCTCGCCGCCTTGGAGGAGGATGCCGCCTGGGGCTCCCTCCCCGCCGCTCTCATCCGCGCCGGGGCCGCGGCGGCGGACACCCTGACCCGCGCGGTCGTCCATGGCATCCTCCAGGCGGAGAGCGTCGGCGATACCCCCTGTTATCGGGATCGCTTTCCCGCCACCCCGTTACCCGCCGAGTAGGAGCGCCCGGCCAACCGGTTGCTCAAGCGTAATGCTCCACCCCAGAAGGAAGGCGAGCGACCCTGAGGCGGATCAAGAAGGAGTTTCCGCCCCAGAAAGCTCCCGAGCGACCTCAGGGCGGATCGAGCAGCAGTTTGAGGGAAACCGCCAGGGAAGCCGCTACCAGCAAGGGGCGGACGAGACGGGCGCCATGGCGTCCCACCAGGTGGGCACCGAGCCAGGCGCCCAGGAACTGACCGGCGGCCATGACCAGACCAT
>SBFV01000116.1 GCA_006227775.1 Gammaproteobacteria bacterium
CGGGTGGCGCGGTCGTCCGGCGACCGTGACCTCGACCAGGCCGCCATCGAATCCCTGTACCGCTTGGGGCGCTTCCGACCCATCCCCCTGGAACTGGGCCGCGACCGATGGCCCCTGAGCGTCGTCATCCGCTTCAATTTGCAGTGATCGCGACCCTCGACCCCCGATCCTCGACCCGGAAAACAGGCCAGCAAACCCCGATGGATATAGGCTTCCGTCCACCATGCGCCTGCTGATCATCGAAGACAATCAAGACCTGGCCGCCAATCTCGGCGAATACCTGGAGGAGCGCGGCCACATCCTGGATGCCGCCGCCGACGGGCTTACTGGCTTGCACCTCGCCGTCACCCAGCCCTATGACGTCATCGTCCTCGACCTGGTCCTCCCGGGGTTGGATGGCGTCAGCCTCTGCCGCAAGCTGCGCGCGGAGGCGGGGCTGGAGACGCCGGTGCTCATGCTCACCGCCCGCGACGCCATCGAGGATCGCGTCATCGGGCTGGACGCCGGGGCCGACGATTACCTGATCAAGCCCTTCTCCCTGCGGGAACTGGAGGCCCGCCTGCGCGCTTTGGTCCGGCGTGCCGAGGGGCGGGGGCAACGGCAGCGGCTGGCGGTGGCCGACCTGGTCTTCGACACCGCCACCCTGCGGGTGACCCGGGCCGGGCGGGAGATCGAGCTGCCGCCCATCCCCATGCGCATCCTCGAAGTACTGATGCGCCGGTCGCCGCGGGTGGTGAGCCGCGCCGACCTCGAGGCCCACATCTGGGGCGACTCGCCCCCGGATAGCGATGCCCTGCGCACTCACCTGCATGTCCTGCGTGGCCTCATCGATCCGGCCGGCTCGCGCCCCCTGCTCCACACCCTGCGCGGCCGGGGCTACCGGCTGGCGGCAGAGGATGCGCTACCAGCCTAGCCTGCGGCTGCGCGTCGCCCTGGCCTTCGCCGGCTTGGGGGCGGTGCTGAGCCTGTTGCTATCGCTCTGGCTCCACCTGGCTAGCCACGAGGCGGGGCTGCGCCTCATGGACGAGACCCTCAAGGCGGAACTGGAGGACTATCGCGCCCGCCGCCAGCGCAATCCGCACTCCCTGCCGCCGGCCACCCTCACCCTGCTGGGCTACGTCCTCCCGGCCCCCGCCGGGGCCTCCCCGCCGCCGGCGTCCCTCCTCGCCCTGGCCCCCGGCCATCATGACGTCCAGATCGCAGGGACGCCCTACCGCCTGCTCGCCCAGGAGGCCGAGGGCTCCCGCTACTTCCTGCTCTATAACGAGACGCGCCAGGCCGCCCGCGAGGCCGATTTCCGCTGGCTGCTGGCCAGCGGCGTGCTGATGATGACCCTGATCGGCAGCGCCGCCGGTTTCTGGCTGGCCGGGCGGGTGATCGCCCCGGTGACGGCCCTGGCCGCCCGGGTCCGCGAGCTGGAGCCCGAGGCCGCCCCGGCCCCCTTGCGCCTGGACTTTCCCGCGGGCGAGCTGGGGGCCCTGGCCACGGCCTTCGACCGCTACCTGGGCCGGCTGCGGGCCTTCATCGAGCGCGAGCGGGCCTTCACCGCCGATGTCAGCCATGAGTTGCGCACCCCCCTGGCCGTGATTCAGGGCGCGGCGGAGATCGAGGCCGACAATCCCGATCTGCCCCCGCGGCAACGCCAGCGCGCCCTCCGCATCCAGCGCGCCGCCCAGGAGATGGCCGAGATCATCACCGCCCTGCTCGCCCTGGCCCGCGAGGAAGGGGGCCCGGTGGCCCAAGACCTCTGTCCCCTGGCCGAGGTGGTGCGCAACGGCGCCGAACGTTACCGTCATCTGATCGCCCAGCGACCAGTGGAGCTGGTGGTTGAGGTCGCCGCCGAACCTCGAGTCCCCGCCGACCGGGCACTGGTTCGCATCGTCGTCGCTAACCTGATCCGCAATGCCCTGGAACATACGGACCAGGGCCAGGTCCTGATCCGCCTGGAGGAGGGCCGCCTCCTCGTCCGCGACACCGGTCGCGGCATCGCCGCGGATCAGCTTTCCCGTCTCTTCCAGCGCCACTACAAGGGCAGCGCCAGCCAGGGCGAGGGGATCGGTCTGTCGCTCACCAAACGCATCTGCGACCGCTGTGGCTGGGAGATCGAGGTGGAGAGCGAGGAAGGACGGGGGACGGAGGTCCGCCTACTGTTCGCCTGATCCCTCTCCTACAAACCATCCCACAGGAGGGGGGAGGATGTTGCTACCACCGACCGACTCCCTGTCCCCCGTCCCCGATTGATGGGGGGTGAAAATCCGAATGGCTCCTGATCTGACTCGCACCTTTCGACGGGATGGCCGGGGGAATGGGTGAACGCTTAAGACCGCAACGCGGTAGGTGGTGGCTATAATTGCGCCCGCCACTGCATGGGTTTGGTGGCGATTTATCCGGTGGCGGGGTCGCTCACCTTTGCCGCTCCTTTGCCGTCTCTGGGGGTCCCCCTCATGTCCTCCTTCTCATTCCTGCCCGGCCGCCAACCCCAGGACCTCCTCGAAGCGGTTCGCCGCCTCTACCGCAAGCAGGCTTTCAGCGGCCTGCAGAAGATCCTGCCCAAGATCTATCCTTCGGACCTGGCTCAGATCCTCGATGCCTTCGAGGCGGAGGATGCCCTGCGGCTCTTCATGCTGATCTCGCCACCCGAGAACGCGGCGCGAACCCTCACCGAAATCGATCCCGCCCTCCAGGCCTATATCCTCGAAGAGGCCGATTATGACCGCATGCTCCAGATCCTGGAGCAACTACCTCCCGATGACCGCGCCGACATCCTGCGCCAATTACCGGCTGAAGCGGCGAAACGCTTCATGGGGGGCATGGATTGGGCACTGATGCGCGAAGTCGAGGACCTGCTGCAATATTCCTCGGATACCGCGGGTGGCATCATGACCTCCCAGTTTTTTGCCATGCCCGGCTCGGCGACGGTGCAGGAGGCCATCGACGCGGTACGCAAGCTCTCGTCCTACGAGATGGTGTTCTATCTCTATGTACTCGACGAGAACGAGCGCCTGGTGGGGGTGAGCTCCCTGCGCCAGTTGATCCTGGCCGATCCCGAGAAGACCCTGGACCAGATCATGAACGCACGGGTGGTGCGCATCGGCACGGACACCCCCCGCGCCGAGATCGGGGACCTGGTCAAGCGCTATCGTCTGCTTGCCCTGCCCGTGGTGGATGACATGGACGTACTGGTGGGCATCGTCACGGTGGACGACGTCATCGAGGCCATCGAAGAGGAGGTGAGCGATGACATGCTGAAGATGGCCGGTACCCATAGCGCCGAGGAACTGGTGTCGGAGTCCTTTTTCCGCTCCTTCTGGGGACGTCTGCCCTGGTTGGTCGCCGCCTTGATCGGTGGCCTGGTGGCGAGTGGGATCATCGACTATTACTTCCATATCGCGCTCGGCGAGGAGGTCTTGGCCAACGCGACCACCGATGAAATCCTCCTGCCCTTGGTCCTCGCCCTCACCGCCTTCCTGCCAATCGTCATGAGCGTCGCCAGTAACGTCGGCACCGTCTCGGCCACGGTGACGGTGCATGGCCTGGCCACTGGCGCCATCAAGCCGGGTCGCACCCTCCCGTTGCTGGCCAAGGAACTGGGCACCGGCCTCCTGTTGGGGGCCTGTTATGGCGGTATCACCGCCGCCGCTGCCTGGTGGTTGTTCAGCGATATCCCCGGTGTCCGGGTGATCGGCACGACCATCGGAACCACCGTCTGGCTGAACATCAGCATGGCTTCCCTCATCGGCCCGGGATTGCCGTTGCTCCTGCAGCGGATGCGGCGGGAACCGACCGCCATCACCGGACCCTACCTGGCGAGTCTGCTCGATGTCCTGGCCGTCCTGAATTATTTCCTCGTCGCCGAGTTGATGCTGCCCGCTTAGGGAGGGACGCGACCATGTCACAGGCCAGCCTGAGGTCCGCCGCGCCCCGCCGTACCGAGTCGGTGACCCGCACCGCGGGCGGACGGGTCTATGCCCTGCTCCTGGACCGCAAGGGTGGGGGGCGCGAGATCAGTTGGCAGCAGGTGCGTGCCTGGACGCCGGAGGAGGGGATACTCTGGCTGGTGGGCCACCCCGCCGGCGAGGAAACGCAACGCTGGCTGCGGCTGGAGAGCGGCCTGGACCCCGACCTGACGCGGTTGCTGTTGCGCACGGACAACCGGCCCCAATACCAGTCGCACAAGGGCCAGGGGCTCTTCTTGAGCCTCCGCGGCGGTGGCCTCGGGCAAGAGCCCCAGCCGGAACTTCAGTGCGCCAACCTCTGGGCTGACGCCAACCGACTCATCGTCCTGCGTCCGGCCGCGGTCCAGGCCTTCAGCGCCATCCGCGCCGACCTGAAGAATCGCCAGGGGCCCACCACCATGGGGGAACTCCTGGCCGAGGTGATCTATGCCTGGATCCTGCGGATCGAACAGATCCTGCACGGCATCGACCGGGATGTGGACGACATGGAAGATCACATCCTCATGGACCCGGACGCGGACCTGCAGCAGGATCTCACCGCCCTGCGTCAGCGCATGATTCATCTGGGCCGCCACCTCACCCCCCAGGCCGAGGCCCTGTCCGCGCTGCAGCGGGACCGTTCCCCCTGGCTGCGTCCCGAGCATCGCGATCTGCTGCGCGAGGAATACAGTCGTATCCTCCAGTTCGTCGCCGAGCTGGCCTCAACCCGTGATCAGGCGGCCCTGATCCAGGACGAGATCCGCCACAACCAGAACCGCAAACTCAACGAAACCATGAAGATCGTCGCCGTCTTCACCGCCTACCTGATGCCGATCACGGCCATCACGGGCCTCCTCGGCACCAATCTGGAGGGTATACCCGGCCAGGCGGGCGGCGATCACCCCTGGGCCTTCACCATCGAGGTCATCGCCCTGCTTGGCGTCATGGCGGTCAGCTATCTCGTGTTCAAGAAGAAAAAATGGTTCGGCTGAAACCGGGCGAGCAGATCCTCCTCAGCCTTGCCTCACCTTTTCTTCACCCAGGCTTCACCTGGCCTTGACGCGGGGGGTGCTACCCTGGCGAGGCTGCGGCGTTTAGATGTCTCCGCGGCCTGCAGAGGTCAGCATGTCAACCCAATTCGCCCCACCGCCCCGCTCCGCGACCCCCCCCGCCTGGCTCAGGACCTGGCTGCCCTTCCTGCGCTGGTGGCCGCGGGTCAACCGCGGCACCTTGCGCGCTGACCTGCTGGCAGGCCTCACCGGGGGGGTGGTGGTGCTGCCCCAGGGCGTCGCCTTTGCCACCATCGCCGGCATGCCCCCGGAGTATGGCCTCTACGCCGGCATGGTCCCCGCCATCATCGCCGCCCTCTTCGGCTCTTCCTGGCACCTGGTCTCGGGTCCCACCACCGCCGCCTCCATCGTCCTCTTTTCGATCCTGTCCCTGCACGCCGAGCCCGGCTCCGCCCGCTACGTGGAGCTGGCCTTCACCCTCACCTTCATGGTCGGGCTGATCCAGATCGCCCTGGGCGCGGCGCGGCTGGGGGCCCTGGTCAACTTCATCTCCCACTCGGTGGTGATCGGTTTCACCGCCGGGGCGGCGATCCTCATCGCCACCAACCAGGTCAAGAACTTCTTTGGCCTGGCCATCCCGCGCGGTTCCTCCTTCGCCACGACCTGGGGCTCCCTCTTCACCCACCTGGACCAGGTCGACCCCTACGTGACCGGGGTGGCGGTCCTCACCCTGGCGCTGGGCGTCGCGGTCCGGCGCTGGCTGCCGCGCTGGCCTTACATGATCGTCGCCATGCTCGGCGGCAGCCTGCTGGGGGTGGCCTTCAAATATGCCGGCATCGAGAGCATCGGCACCGTCGGCGCCCTGCCCGCCAGCCTGCCGCCCCTGTCCCTGCCCGATCTCACGCTGGAAAACCTGCGCGACCTGGCCAACGGGGCGGTGGCGGTGACCCTGCTGGCCCTCACCGAGGCGGTCTCCATCGCCCGCGCCATGGCGGTGCGCTCCGGCCAGCACCTGGACGGCAACCAGGAGTTCATCGGCCAGGGTCTGTCCAACCTAGTCGGCAGCTTCTTTTCCGGCTATGTCGCCACCGGCTCCTTCAACCGTTCGGGACTCAACTACGCCGCCGGGGCCAAGACGCCCCTGGCCTCGGTGTTCTCCGCTGTGTTGCTGGCCCTGATCGTCCTGCTGGTGGCACCCCTGGCGGCCTGGCTGCCCAACGCGGCCATGGCAGGGGTCCTGTTCCTGGTGGCCTGGGGGCTCATCGACTTCCACCACATCCAGCAGATCGCCCGCACCAGCCGCGCCGAGACGGCTATCCTGCTGACCACCTTCCTCGCAACCCTGACCATCGAACTGGAAGAGGCTATCGTCATCGGCGTCATCCTGTCGCTGGTGATCTACCTGAACCGCACCTCCCGGCCCCAGGTGGTCCGGCGCGTCCCCGACCCTCTGCACCCCAAGCGCAAGTTCAGCGGCGATCCCAAACTGCCGGAATGCCCCCAGCTCAAAATGGTGCGAGTCGATGGTTCCCTCTTCTTCGGCGCGGTCGCCGCGGTGCGTGATCAGTTCCACGCCTTCGAACAGCGCTCGCCATCCCAGTGCCACCTGATCGTGGTGGCTTCGCCGATCAACTTCGTCGATGTGGCCGGGGCCGAGTTTCTCACCACCGAGGCCCGTCAGCGCCGGGCCAGGGGCGGCGGCCTCTATTTCATCCAGATGAAGCGCGCGGTGCGGGATACCCTGGAACGGGGCGGATACCTGGACGAGATCGGCGCCGACCATCTCTTCCGCTCCAAGGGCGAGGCAATCGCGACCGTGTTCAACCGCCTCGATCCCGAGATCTGCCGTAGCTGTCGGCTGAAGGTTTTTCTGGAGTGCGGCCAAACCCCGGGGACGGCCAGGATTCCCGTCCCTATCCCTAATCCCATCCCCGCGCTGGCGTCTGCGTCTGCGCCCGCGGGTCCCCCGGTGGCTGTCGCCCCCAGGCCAAGGCCCGGGCACGAAGATTCCGTTGCTCTCGCCGAGGTGGCCGGCCGATGACGGACCGCCCCGTCCTCTGCATCCTCGACCCCGATGCTCGCGGCGAGCAGGTGTTGCGGCAGGCCGCCGCCCTGGCCAGGCGGCTGGATTCCCCCCTGGCCCTGGCCCACTTCGTGGAGCACGACGCGGGTTTCGAAGCGGACCATGTCCCCTTCCTGACCCCCCGGGCCTTGAATGAGGCCCTGGCCGAGGTGGCACGGGAACGATTGCGCGACATGCTCACCGCGCATCACCTCACCGCCTCCCTGTGGGTGGAGGTCCGTCCCTGCCGTGCCGGTGCTATCCGCCTGGCGCTGCGACTGGGCGCCGGGGTGGTCGTCCTTGGCGCCCATAGCCCCTGCGGACTCGCCAGTGGCCAGGCCGGCACCGGCCCTGAACCCCTGCCGTTCGATGTCCTGCGGGTGCAGGTCCGGCGCCACCGGGACGCCTGGCGGCAGTGGATCGACCACCTGCTCGACCCGGCGGGGCCAGGGGTGTTGCAGGCGTGAGGCTGATCGGCCCGGCGGGACAGGGGGGGTTGCAGGATTGAGGCTGAACGTCCCGATGGGGCAGGGGGTGGGCAAACTTGAGGGTAACCCTACAGATCCCCTCTCCCCAACCCTTCCCCGCCAGGAGGGATGGCGCAAGAGCATCAGCGGCTTGTGCTACCTATGCCAGCCCAGGCAGCAGGGGGCATGAACACCTACGCTTGAGGCTTGCGGGGCCAGGCCACGGTAAAGGGGGCTGCCCCAGACCGCAGCCTCGCCCGACACCAGTCACGCCTTATCTCTTTCCGCCTCCGCCGCCACCACAGGCGCCGCGACGTTCCATGGGGCTGTCGATGATGGCATCCACCACCTCCTGGTCGAGGTGTTGGGCCTCATACACCAGACCATGACGCTCGATCGTCGCGGCGAAGGCCCGCAGATGGTTGCGGGAGCCGCACAGCAGGCTTGCATACACCTGGGCCAGATCCGTCTGGGTCGTGGCGGCGATGGCATCCTCCAGGTCCTCGATATCCATTTCTTCGATCAGGCCACCCACCCAGAGGGCATCCAGGTAGGTGTCGTCGCCCCTGGCCAGCAACTTGTCGTAAAGCTTTTCCAGCTCCTTATCCTGAAAGTCCCCGATTGCGGTCTGGGCCGGATCGGGCAACCGGTACTTGTCCAGTTTGGCCTTGACGGCATCCATGTGTTTCTGCTCGGCAGCGGCGATGTTGCTGAAGGGCGGCAGGCCCCAGATCTTATTCAGGGTTAGGTAGACATCCCTGGCCATCTTCTCCTCTTCACGCATGAAGGTCAGGGTGTCCGACTCGGCGGCGCTCAAGGGCTGCACCGGACAGGCGCTCGACCCAGGACGACAGGGCTTGGCCGCTGGGCCGGCGGCATGGGTTGTAGTCGGGGTCAGCCAGGCGGGTCCCGCCAGGACCAGCGACAGTGCCGCGGCGATAAATTTTCGTTTGGTAATCATGGTCGTGCTCCGCTCTTGGTTGGATGGCGTGAAGGGAATACCTTCACGAAATTCACCGACGTCCCCCGCCATGGCGGCCACCAGCGCCCTGGTGACCGCCGAAGCCGCCCCCCGCGCCGCCGCCAGAATTGCCGCCAGAACGGGGGGCGGAGCCGCCACTCATCCCAAAACCGGTGCCAGACGGCTCCCTGGTGGCCTTCTGCCGGGCCTCGTAGCCGCTGCCGTAGGGCAGTCCGCTTCGACGGCCCTGTTCGG
>SBFV01000428.1 GCA_006227775.1 Gammaproteobacteria bacterium
TGCATGAGCAGGCCGGGCTTGAGATCCCGCTCCGGGTTGGAAAGCAGGGCGCGCACCTGGATGGCGCGGGTGACGGGATCAACCCGGCTGTCGATGGCGGCGATGGCGCCGGTGAAGACCCGGTCGCCCAGGGCCTGGGCGCGGGCCTGGATGACCAGACCCGGTTGCAGGTCGGGCAGGTAGCGGCTGGGCAGGGCGAAGTCCAGCTTCATGCGGCCGTCGTCGTCCAGGGTGGCGATGAGATCGCCGGGGCGCACCAAGGCGCCAGGACTGATATTACGCAGGCCGATGACCCCGGCGAAGGGGGCCTTGATCAGGCGATCGGCCAGGCGGGATTCGATGGCCACCAGTTGGGCGCGGGCGGCGTCCAGATCGCGGCGACGCTCGTCCAGCAGGGATTCGGAGGCGGCACGCTGGGTCACCAGGGCCTTGACCCGGTCGTACTGGCGCTCCGCCTCCGCCACCCGCGCCTGGCCCTCCACCAGCAGGGCGTGCTCCTCGGCGCTGGTCATCTCCACCAGCACCGCCCCCGCTTCCACCCGCTGGCCATCGTCGAAGTGCAGGGCGGAGACCGTCTCGGTGACATTGGCGGTGAGGTTGACGGACTCCATGGCCTTGAGGGTGCCCAGGGCCTCCACCGGATCGGCGAAGGCCTCCAGCCGCGCCACGGCAACGATGACGGGGATAGCCTTGGGGGCCTCCTGGGACAGAGCGGGAGGGGGCAGGACCAGTGGCAGCAAGGCGAAAAAGACAAGGAAGGCAATCATCGGCATCGGATTATTTGATCCTTGGTAGCCTCAGCGGTCACTGGAATGATGGATGCCGTCATGACGGGTTTCATCATCGCTTTCGACATCCCGTTTGCTGGCTTGGCCAATGCTTGCCGTGCTGGCATGGCCTTACAGCTTCCGCCACACCAGCCGTTCCACCCCCAGGGCGACGACGGCGAAGGCGTGCAGCTCGGCCAGGCCATGGCGCGCCCGCAGGCTTTGGCCATAATCCCGTGCCTGGGCGGCGGCCTCGTCCAGCCTGGCCGCCACCGCCGGCAGGGTGGCCAGGGCTTCGCGGGGCTGGGCGCGCACCTGATCGCCACTCAGGCCCAGCTCCTTCAGGCTGAGATACTTGAACTCCAGCAACAGGTCCAGGGCCTGGAAGCGGCGCATGTCGGGGCGGACGATGAGGGCCAGGTCGACAAAACCGCGATCGGTCTCCAGTTCCGAAACGGCCATGTAAAGGCGATCGTCGAACAGCAGGGTGAGGAAAGCGAACTTGACCAGCAACTCATTGGTCCAGCGATAGTCGCGGTTGGAGAGAACGCGGAAATAACTCCGTTCGATGAGATCCGCCAAGGGGGCCAGGTCGCCCCACTGGCCCAGGCGGCGCACGGCCTCGGGCAGGTCGCGCGCCGTGCCGGCTTGGGGCAGCCAGTCCTCGCGCAAGCGCTCGACATAGAGACCGCGGGCGACCAGATTGGGGATGCGCAGCATGCACTCGTTGAAGGAGGTCAGCCCGGCCAGGGTGAGGATGCCAAAGAAGTAGAGCAGCGAGGCCATGAAGGGCTCGTCCTTGGTGGCGGCCAGGACATCCGCCACGCCGAAGCGCTGGGCCAGTTCGGGGATGACCACTTGGTCGTCGCCACTCAGTGCCGCGATCAACAGGTCCTCGCCGCCGGGCAGACGCGCCACATAAGCCAGCTTGTTGCGGTCCATGGCCAGGTTTTCGTCGAGCATCCGGCGCGGATAACGCCCGTCTCGGCCCAGCGCCTTGAAGAAGTAAAGACTCAGGGTCGGATTGTAGAGGCTCTCGGTTGCCAGCTCGCTGAAGCGGTAACCGTTGTAGAAGGTGCGCATGGTCGCCAGGGCGGCCTCCGGCGTCCAGGGGGGGCTGGACGCGAGGGTGCTGGCTGCACGGGTCGCGGGGGTCCTGGCCATTGCGGCACCCCTGGTCGCGGCGGGTGCCACGGCCGTCACCGGCGTCCAGGTGGCCGGATTGGCGCCACGCTCAGGCGAACCTTCGGCCGCCAGTTGGCCGAGCACCCGGCCCACCTCAGTCTCGGTAAAGCCGCACAGGTCGTTAAACTGATCTTCCAGGTAGATATTTTCGCCGACGTTGTAGCCGCTGGTCATGTCGCTGAGGACGATGGGCGAGACGCCGGTGATGAAGACCCGGTCGAGCCCCAGGCCCCCGGCGCCGGCCTTGACCGCCTTGAAGACAGTTTTGAGCAGGCCCTCGCCATACAGTAAGGCCTCATAGCGGGACTGGCCGCCGTCCTGGCCGGACATCAGTACCTCATTGGCGAAGTTGTCATATTCGTCGATGAGCAGATAGAGCTTGTTGGGGGTCTCGGCGACGACGGCCAGCGCTGACTCCCAGGAGGAGAGGGCATTGTCGGGTTGGATCAGGATCGGCGTGCGCAAATGGTGGGCATAGGTGCGACGGAAGCGGTCGATTCGGTCATTGATGTGCTGATGCAGGGCGTGCTCGATATCCCGGATCTCCCCCTGCGCCGGGATGAGGGAGAAGTCCCACCTCATGACGAAGAAGCGATTGCGCAGCGGGGTCGGATTGCGCCCGATAGCCAGATGGCCAAAAAGGCGGTCGAATTGGTCCGCCCGGTTGAGGTCGTAATAGTGCTCCAGCATCGACAGCAGCAGGCTCTTGCCGAAGCGCCGGGGCCGGATGAAGATCAGTTGCCGCCCGGCCTCCTCGAGCTGGGGCAGGCGGTCGGTGCGGTCCTGGTACCAGTAGCCCTCCTGGATGAGGGTGCCGAAGTCGCTCAGACCATAGGGGAATTTCACGGGGGCGGCTCCTGGTCGAGTAATCTTGTTGCAGTGGGTCGGGGTGGATCATAGTCTTCCATGATCGCCAGGCACCGGTGATGAGATGGAGACCAGGGCAAACAGGCCATCCTTGAGCATCCGTAATTGATCGGTGTCCTTGAGGCCGATGGTGTTCAGGGGTTGACAAGTCACCTTGAGCGTTAACCCGGTGGCGTCCGCCAGACCGGCGAAGCAGGGGTCTTCCTTGTTTTCCCGTTCCCGCTTCGTCCCCCGGGGGACTCGCTCAACGCGGGAAACAC
>SBFV01000205.1 GCA_006227775.1 Gammaproteobacteria bacterium
TCCGATGGATTGGCCACCATCTCCGTTTACGTTGAGTCGGGGCCCCAGGAGGGTCTGAGCGGCGGATCACGCATGGGCGCCGTCCATGCTCAGGGTGGCAAGATCGCCGGCCACCAGGTGACCGTGGTCGGAGAGGTCCCAGCGCTAACGGTGGCGGCGGTCCTCCAGGCCGTTCGTCATGGGCAAGGAGACGGCTGATGATCGAAGAAGTGGGACGGGTCCTCGCCCTGCGCGGCGATCTGGCGGAGATCGCCTGTGAGCGCCGGAGCGCCTGTGGCGGCTGCGCGGTCAACGGTGCCTGTGGCACCTCCCTGCTGGAGCGGTGGCTTGGCCGCCGGCCCCTCCACCTCCTCGCGGCCAACACCATCGGCGCCCGGCCCGGGGATCGGGTGGTGGTGGGGGTACCCGCCACGGCCCTGCCCCGCGCGGCGGCCGTTGCCTATCTTCTGCCCTTGTTGGCGATGTTTCTGGGGGCTCTCGGGTGTATCTGGCTGCTGGTACCCCATCCATCCAGCGGCACGGATGGTCCGGCCCTGGTGGGTGGTATCCTCGGTCTTGTCCTCGGGTTGCGACTGTCCGCCCGGTTCAGCGCCCGAAGTACCCAGGATTCGCGCTTCCGCCCCCAGCTCCTGCGGCTGGCAACGGAACAACCAGCGGCGGTTACCGTGACCCTGGTGGCCAATAGCAACCCCCGATGACCCTCGATAACCCCAGCGGCCCGGTACAAGAACCTTCTCCAGTCCCCCTGGCACCAGCACCTTATCCTTACCCCCCATCACCGGCCCCTCGCGCTTGCTGGAATGTCGGTGAGGAATCGGGGCTGGGCCGTGACGCAAATGACGAACCGCTTCACCTTTTTATGCTTATCTTTTGATATAATTATCGAATCCTTTTCTGGAGTTACCATGAACAAAGCCCCTCTGTCCCGATTCGGAGCGCTGGCTGGCCTCCTGCTGTTCGCCGCCAGCTTCACTCTCAGCGCCAGTTCCCTGCCGGAGTTCACCGCCCTGGTGGAAAAGGCCGGCCCGGCGGTGGTGAACATCAGTACCCGCCAGTCCCAGGCCGTCGCCAACAACCCGCGGGGTCACGTGATCCCCGATCTGCCGGAGGACAGTCCGCTGCAAGATTTTTTCCGCCGCTTTTTCGGCGAACAGGGCGAGGACATGCTGCCGGACGACGATATCCAGTCCAAGTCCCTGGGATCGGGCTTCATAATCTCCAACGATGGCTACGTCATGACCAACGCCCACGTGGTCGATGGCGCTGATGAGATCATCGTCCGGACCAATGATCGACGCGAGTTCGTCGCCACCGTGGTCGGCGCCGACAAACGCAGTGACATCGCCCTCATCAAAGTGGATGCCAATGCCCTCCCGACGGTCAAGATCGGCTCCGCCAAAGACCTCAAGGTCGGGGAGTGGGTGCTCGCCATTGGTTCCCCCTTCGGTTTCGATCATTCCGCCACCGCCGGGATCGTAAGCGCCAAGGGCCGCAGCCTGCCGACCGAGAACTACGTCCCCTTCATCCAGACCGATGTCGCCATCAATCCGGGTAATTCCGGCGGTCCCCTGTTCAACCTGGACGGCGAGGTGGTCGGCGTCAACTCCCAGATCTACAGCCGCACCGGCGGTTTCATGGGCCTCTCCTTCGCCATACCCATCGACGTGGCCATGGACGTCGCCGATCAGCTCAAGCGGACCGGCCGGGTTACCCGTGGCTGGCTGGGCGTCCTCATCCAGGACGTGACCCGTGATCTGGCCGAGACCTTCCGTATGCCCCAGCCTCTGGGTGCCCTGGTTGCCCAGGTGGTGCCCAATGGACCGGCCGCCGCTTCCGGACTGCAACCCGGGGATGTCATCCTCGACTTCAACGGCACCCCCATCCATGAATCCAGCGCGTTGCCGCCCATGGTTGGCGTCCACCCGGTCGGACAGCCCGCCAAGGTGACCGTTCTGCGCCGTGGCGAAACCCGCGTGATCGAGCTTATGATCGGCGAACTCCCCGAGGACAGTGAGATCGCCGAAAAGGGCGATGCCCAGGATCTGCAGAACAAACCCAATCGCATCGGTCTGATCGTGGAGGACCTGAGCGAGGAGGATCGCTCACAGCTTGGGGTGGGAAAAAGCGGCGTCTTCGTCGCCAAGGTGGAGAAGGGTCCCGCCGAACGGGCTGGAATCCGTGTGGGCGACATCCTGCTCATGATCGACAACAAGGACGTGGAAAGCGCCGCCAAGCTGCGCGACTTGCTGGACGCCATCGAACCCGGTCGCTCCGTCGCCGCCCTGATCCAGCGTAACGAGGGACGTATCTTCGTCGCGGTGCGGGTGCCCAAGGACTGATCCGCTCCCCCGCCATCCCCCACCCCGCGCCATGGCGCCGGTGATGTCCGGCGCCATGCCAGGGCGCCGGGGCCATTCCCGCTGGAATCCCGCAAGCCCCGCCCGGCCGGTTCTGCTATGATCCCTCGCTGTTTCGCCTTGGAACCGGGTCGCAGCCGGCCTGCCGTCCCTCACCCCGAGACCCAATCGCCACCTCCCTGTCCGACCTATATCGATGGCCGATCTGAGTCACATCCGCAACTTTTCCATCATCGCCCATATCGATCACGGCAAATCGACCATCGCGGACCGTTTCATCCAACTTGCCGGCACCCTGACCGATCGGGAGATGTCGGCCCAAGTGCTGGACTCCATGGACATCGAACGCGAGCGGGGGATCACCATCAAGGCCCAGAGCGTCACGCTCGACTACAAGGCCTCGGACGGCGAGACCTATCAGCTCAACTTCATCGACACTCCGGGGCATGTGGATTTTTCCTACGAGGTCTCGCGTTCATTAGCCGCCTGCGAGGGGGCCTTGCTGGTGGTGGACGCCGCCCAGGGGGTTGAGGCCCAGAGCGTCGCCAACTGTTACACCGCCATCGAACAGGGGCTGGAAGTCCTGCCGGTGTTGAACAAGATCGATCTGCCTTCGGCCGAGCCCGAAAAAGTGATCAAGCAGATCGAGGAGATCATCGGCCTGGAGGCCAAGGACGCCCTCAAGGTGAGCGCCAAGACCGGCCTGGGCATCCCCGA
>SBFV01000451.1 GCA_006227775.1 Gammaproteobacteria bacterium
TCACACCCGGCTCAGTCCGGAGCGCTTCGCCCGTCGCCGCAAGTACGCCCTCGGCAAACTCGCCGGCAAGGCCTCCCTGGCCAAGAACCTGGAAAGGCTTGACATCAGCCTGTCGGAGGAGAATCAGCGCAAGGTCCTGCAGCGGGTGGTGGAGCTGGGCGACTCCAAGAAGACCATCACCACCGACGACCTTCCCTTCATCATCGCCGAGGTGCTGGAAAGCAAGGATTACAATCACGTCCAGTTGCTGGCCTGCAACCTCAGCAGCGCCATCGACCTCCCCTCCACCGCCAGCATCCGCGTGCGCCTGGGTGCCGATATCCAGACCGCCGCCGGCAGCGGCAATGGCAGCTTCGACGCCTTCATCAAGGCCCTGGCCAAGGTCCTTCGCCGGCATGGCATCGGCCTGCCGGCCCTCCTCGACTATGAGGTGCGCATTCCCAAGGGCGGCCGCACCGACGCCCTCACCGAGCGCGTCATCACCTGGGCCGACGATGGCGGCGCGATCCGCACCCGCGGCATCCATACCAACCAGGTCTTCGCCGGCATCACCGCCACCTTGCGCCTGGTCAACCTGCTGATCCACCGCTCGCCCGAACTGGTTGCTTCCTTGGGGGGTGAGGCTGGCTTTTCGGTCCAATCTGGTGGACACTAATCATTAGTTTTGGTATCCCGCGCGGGAGCCTGGACCCCGGGTCCGGCTGGCATCCGGCGCACCACCCTGGCCCATCCGGTGGCGACACGATGCATAGGATCACAAGCTTCCCCCTCTTGGCAGCCAGTCTGCTCGCCGTTGCGCTTCCCGTCGGGGCACTGGCGGCCGACGGCAACGCCCTGGCGATGGCCAGGGGCCCGGTTACCGCCATGGCGGGAAAAGCGGCCACTACCAAGGTCGACAAGGTGTTCGACGAGGCCCTGCGCAGCCAGGATCCCCATTTGCTCACCGCCTCGGGCCAGCGCTACGAAAACGGCGTTGGCGTGGCCCAGGACGTGGACAAGGCCATCAAGCTCTATTGTCGCGCCGCCAGGATGGGGGACGTGGACGCCCAGTATCGATTGGGGCACATCCATGCCCATGGGCGTGGCCTTAAGCGAGATCCGGAACTGGCCGCCGCCTGGTTTGCCGAGGCGGTCAAGGGTCGGCATCGGCTGGCCTCCACCCAGCTCAAGCTCCTCAAGGTCAAGGCCGACCCCAAACGAAAACCATCCTGTGGTCCGACGGGCGGAGCGGAAACCCAGATCGCCCTGCGCCCCCATCCGGCCTCCGGGGAGATCGCCAAGCTGGTTCACAGCCTGGCACCCAACTATCGCCTCGATCCCAGCCTGGTCCTGGCCGTCGTGGAGGTGGAATCCAACTTCAATCCCCAGGCGCGCTCGCCCAAGGACGCCCAAGGGCTGATGCAGCTCATCCCCGCCACCGCGGAGCGCTTCGGCGTCGCGGACGTCTGGGACCCGGAGCAGAACCTCAAGGGCGGCATGGCCTACCTGCGCTGGCTCCTCGATCGTTTCGAGGGCGATCTCAAGCTGGCCCTGGCCGGTTACAACGCCGGCGAAGGGGCCGTGGAAAAGCATGGCGGCGTCCCGCCCTTCGAGGAGACCCAGGCCTATGTCGCCCGTATCCTCCGCCGCCTGGGTATCGAGGCGACGGAGGAGAAGCCGGAGCAGGAAACCAGTTAGGGTTCCGCGGCCCGGTAGGCCTGTAGACCGGCCGGCCCGTACCGACCGGCCTGGCCTTGTCCTGCAAGGCCCCTCTCGCTTGGCCTTGGCGCCGTTCGCCGGGACCTCGCTTGAAAAACCCGGTGGCATGCTTTAGCTTGACGCCATGTCCCTGCTGGGGGTGCACCGCGGTGGCCATTCCAGGCCAGTCGCGGCGCTGAGAGAGACCCTTGGAACCTGATCCGGATAATGCCGGCGCAGGAAAGCGGGCCAGCATGAATCTTGCCGTGATGTCGCGGCGCGAACCGCTCATCTGGCCAGCCCTACCCGATCATCTCCTCGCCGTTCCCCGGTTTCCCCTGGTCAAACCGGTCCATCCGGGCTAACCGTCCAAGGGGCGGTGGCCGCGGCGCCTCGCAGGGGTGGCGCCCACCCCGCTCCTGGCCATCGAGGTCAGATGTCATGAGCGCCATTCCCCAGGATTTCATCCGCACCACGGCCCGCCTGTCAGAGGCCGTCACCCGCCCCTTCGCCCGGTCACGCAAGATCTACGTCCAGGGCTCCCGCCCGGACCTGCGGGTGCCCATGCGCGAGGTGAGCCAGACCCCGACCCAGACCCAGCGAGGCCCGGAAGAGAACCCGCCGATCTATGTCTATGACACCTCGGGCCCCTATACGGACCCCAAGGCCCGCATCGACCTCCTCGCCGGCCTGCCCGACCTGCGCGGCCCCTGGATCGAGGAACGCGGCGACACCGAGCTGCTCACCGCACCTAGCTCCACCTATGGCCGCCAGCGCCAGCGGGATCCGGCCCTGGCCCATCTGCGTTTCGAGCATCTGCGCGTCCCCCGCCGCGCCAAGGTCGGGGCCAACGTCACCCAGATGCACTATGCCCGCCGCGGGCTCGTCACCCCGGAGATGGAGTTCGTCGCCATCCGCGAGAACCAGCGCCTGGACGAGCTGCGCGCCGATCCGCGCTACGCCAAGCTGCTGCGCCAGCACCGCGGCCAGGGCTTCGGCGCCCGCCTGCCGGAGACCATCACCCCCGAATTCGTCCGCGCCGAGGTCGCCGCCGGCCGCGCCATCATCCCCGCCAACATCAACCACCCCGAGTTGGAGCCCATGATCATCGGGCGCAACTTCCGGGTGAAGATCAACACCAATATCGGCAACTCGGCGGTCAGCTCCAGCATCGAGGAGGAAGTCGAAAAGATGGTCTGGTCCGCCCGCTGGGGCGGCGACACCCTCATGGACCTGTCCACCGGCAAGCACATCCACGAGACCCGCGAGTGGATCCTGCGCAACGCGCCGGTGCCGATCGGTACCGTGCCGATCTACCAGGCGCTGGAGAAGGTCAACGGCAAGGCCGAGGAGCTGACCTGGGAGATCTTCCGCGACACCCTGATCGAGCAGGCCGA
>SBFV01000291.1 GCA_006227775.1 Gammaproteobacteria bacterium
ATGATGACGCCGGTCTCGAAACCGACTTCCAGGAAGCGGGAGAAGGCCACCCCGACACCCTTCATCTGGCCGATAACGTAAGTCAGCGAGGCGACCAGCAGGCAGATAACGCCCACCAGACGCGCCGTCTGGGAGGCATAGCGGTCACCGATGAACTGGGGCACCGTGTACTTGCCGAATTTCCGCAAGTAGGGCGCGAGCAGCAGGGCCAGGAGGACGTAGCCGCCGGTCCAGCCCATCAGGTAGGCGGAGGCGTCGTAACCCTGGAAGGCGATGATGCCGGCCATGGAGATGAAGGAGGCGGCGGACATCCAGTCCGCGGCGGTGGCCATGCCGTTGGCGACGGGGTGCACCCCGCCGCCCGCTACGTAAAACTCACCCGTCGTTCCGGCGCGTGACCAGAAGGCGATGCCAAGATAGAGGGCGAAGCTGGCGCCCACTACCAAGAAGGTCCACATTTGCAGTGTCATGGGACTCGATTCCTCTTGAGCGATTGATGTTGATAGGCGGGATTGGCGCTATTCGTGGACGTCGAACTTCTGGTCCAGCGCGTTCATGCGCCAGGCGTAGAAGAAGATCAGCACGATGAAGGTGTAGATCGAGCCCTGCTGGGCGAACCAGAATCCCAGCCGGTAGCCCCCGATCGAAATGGTGTTGAACACGTCGACCAGGAGGATGCCAAAGCCGTAGGAAACGACGAACCAGATCACTAGCAGAACGGATAGAAGGCTGAGGTTGGCCTTCCAGTAGGCGGCACGGTTTTCGGGTGTCATGAGGGACGACTCCTCGTAGGTTTATTATTTCAGGTTGGAGATAGCCGGATCCTTGCGGGCTGGGTGGGCGTCCGAGCAGGGGTTACCCGGCCGGCGTGGGGGGGGCAGTAGATTCCTCCTCGCGATTCTGTATGATCCCCGCGGCCCTGCCATGCCGAGGAATTCGGGGCCATTGTGATTTCTCAATCGAGTCACTGTCAATGCCTAAACCCGATGTGGACGCGGTTGGAATCAGGGCCTATCATTCGCCGGTTCGCTCAGGGATGGGGAAATGAGCCCCGGCTTGTCCTGTCCGCATGCAGGATAACATACGCCAGGTCATTGATTTCCCATGCCCTTTTGCTTGGCATGGCTTACGCGGACAGGCTGATTGCCGTGGACACCCTCCCTAGTATTGGTTGCCCTCCATAGATTGGTTGCCTTCATGCCGTTCCCGCAGGGGTACCAAGGCCTAACGACCTTATTACCTTAAATAACCTAACCACCTTCCCCATAAGGAGGCTGTATCGTGTCCGTAGAAACGTGGGGGCAGATTCGGGCCAACCCGAAATTCCAGGCCTTCGTCAAGAAACGCAACCGTTACTCGCTCATCATGACCATCCTGGTCATGATCGGCTATTTCGGTTTTATCCTCTTGGTGGCGTTCGACAAGCCCTTCCTGGCCCAGAAACTCAGCGATGCCGGGGTCACCTCCGTCGGCATACCCTTGGGCGTGGGTGTCATCCTCTTCACCATCGTCCTGACCTGGATCTATGTCCGTCGGGCCAACAAGGAGTTCGACGCCGAGGCCGAGGCCATTTTGGAGGAGTCCACCAAATGAACCCCTTTGTCACCACCCTGATCGCGATCGTCGCCATCGCCCTGATCGGTGTCTTCGGCACCGCCTTCGGCGCGGGTCCCGACACCGGTCAGACCACCCAGCAGGCGACGAACTGGACGGCCATCTCCATGTTCGCCATCTTCGTCATCGTCACCCTGGGGATCACCAAGTGGGCCGCCGCCCGCACCCGTTCCGTCGCCGATTTCTACACCGCCGGCGGGGGTATCACCGGTTTCCAGAACGGGCTGGCCATCGCTGGCGACTACATGTCCGCCGCCTCCTTCCTCGGCATCTCCGGCCTGGTGTTCGCCAATGGCTTCGATGGCCTCATCTTCTCCATCGGCTGGCTGGTCGGCTGGCCGGTGCTGACCTTCCTCATGGCCGAACGCCTGCGCAACCTGGGCAAGTTCACCTTCGCCGACGTCGCCTCCTACCGCTTCGCCCAGACCCCCCTGCGCAGCTTCGCCGCCACCGGCACCCTGGTGGTGGTCGCCTTCTATATGATTGCCCAGATGGTCGGCGCCGGGCAGCTCATCAAGGTGCTCTTTGGGCTGGAGTACATCTACGCCGTCGTTTTGGTGGGCGTCATCATGATGATGTACGTCCTCTTTGGCGGCATGACCGCCACCACCTGGGTGCAGATTATCAAGGCGGTGCTCCTGCTCGGTGGCGCCACCTTCATGGCGATCATGGTCCTGCTCCAGTTCGGCTTCAGTCCCGAGGCCTTGTTCGCCAAGGCGGTGGAGGTCAAGACCGGTCTGGCCGCGGCCACCGGCAAATCGGCGGAAGAGGCCGCCAAGGCCGGCGCCTCCATCATGGGCCCGGGCGGTCTCATCACCGATCCCATTTCCGCCATCTCCGTGGGCATGGCCCTCATGTTCGGCACCGCCGGCCTGCCCCATATCCTGATGCGCTTCTTCACCGTCCCCACCGCCAAGGAGGCCCGCAAGTCCGTGGCCTGGGCGACGACCTGGATCGGCTATTTCTACATCCTGACCTTCATCATTGGCTTCGGCGCCATCGTCAACCTGATCCCCAACCCGGGCGAGTACTTCGTCAACGGCGACCTGGCCAAGGGCCTCAACGGTGGTGGCAACATGGCGGCCGTGCATCTGGCCAACGCGGTGGGCGGCAACGTCTTCCTCGGTTTCATCTCCGCCGTGGCCTTCGCCACCATCCTGGCGGTAGTGGCCGGCCTGACCCTGTCCGGCGCCTCGGCCGTGTCCCATGACCTCTATGCCTCGGTCTGGCGCCACGGCAACGTCGACTCCGACACCGAGCTGCGGGTCTCCAAGATCACCACCGTCGCCCTGGGCATCATCGCCGTCCTGCTGGGCATCCTGTTCGAGAAGCAGAACGTGGCCTTCATGGTCATGCTGGCCTTCACCATCGCCGCCTCGGCCAACTTCCCGGTACTCTTCATGTCCGTGCTGTGGAAGGACTGCACCACCACCGGCGCGGTGGTGGGCGGCACCGTCGG
>SBFV01000258.1 GCA_006227775.1 Gammaproteobacteria bacterium
GTCGAGCCTCAAACACTATTCAGTCACCATTGTGCCCCAGGCGGACGACGGCGGGAATCGGGTCCGGCATCATGGGATCAAGATTCTGGGCTCCCAAGAGCCCTGACTTGATTTCGCTTCGAGGCTACCGAAATGGGGATAAAATGCTTTTTTTAGCCTGAAAGACACTGACCTGGGGTGACAGTACACTAGCAGTGTCTTTCATTTACGTCTCCCACATTAAGTTCTTGGCTTCAGGCAGCCACCAATGAGCGGGAATTCCTCTGCCTGTAGTGACATGGACTTGCTGTGACCGACTCGCCGGTATGGGGCGAGCCCCATGATGAAAGTTAGCTTGATGAGGCCTGGATGTTCCCTTTTCGTCGTCATCTCGAGATGCCTTCCGCCAGCGAGGCCCTGCCTGGGCGTGAGTGGGCCATGGCGGTGACCAACCGCCATTTCGTTCTTGGCCGGGCCATCCTGCCGCCCTTTCCACCGGGGCTGGAGCAGGCCCTCTTTGGCCTGGGCTGCTTCTGGGGAGCGGAGCGGCGTTTCTGGCGACTGGAGGGCGTCTGGACTACCGCCGTTGGCTACGCGGCCGGTTTCACCCCCAACCCGACCTATGAGGAGGTCTGCACGGGCATGACCGGCCATAACGAGGTAGTGCGGGTGGTCTTCGACCCGATTGCCGTCAGCTACGAGCAACTCCTCAAGACCTTTTGGGAATCCCACGACCCGACCCAGGGCATGCGCCAGGGCAACGACGTCGGCACCCAGTACCGCTCCGGTATCTATTGGTCTGGTGATCCCCAGCGCCAGGCGGCTGAGGCCAGCCGGGACCGCTTCTCCACGGCCCTGACCGGTGCCGGGCGTGGCCCCATCACCACCGAGATCCTGCCCGCGCCGGACTTTTTCTACGCCGAGGACTACCATCAGCAATATCTGGCCAAAAATCCCGGCGGATACTGTGGTTTAGGGGGCTGTGGGGTGGCCTACCCCGCTTAACCGGCATCACGCGGGGTGTCCCCCGAGGCCCATCCTTATTAACCCAGGCTTGCCCGTGAGTTGACCTCTCCACTCGGTCATGAGTTGCCATCCGCCAGTGCTCCTCATTCCGCCGCAGTGATGCCAGGCTCCTGAGTTCCCTTCCACTTCCAACCACCGCAACAACAGACGCGCGCATGAACGACAGTAACGATTTCGCGGCCCTGCTGGCCGAGTTCGACCAGACCCACCACGGAACCGCCGAGAAAGGCGCCAAGCCCGGCGACCAGGTCAAGGGCCGGGTGGTAGCCATCACCGCGGACCAGGTTTTCGTCGACCTGGGCGGCAAGGCCGAGGGCGTCATGGACGCCGCCTCCCTGCGCGACGCCGAGGGGCAGCTCAGCGTGGCGGTGGGCGACGAGGTCACGGCGACGGTCGCCGGGATCGAGGAGGACGGCAGCTTGCGGCTGGGCAACCAGCAAGCCCGTCAGCTCCATGGCGCCGCCGAGCTGGAGCAGGCTTACCGCCAACAGTTGCCGGTCCAGGGCCGGGTCACCGGGGTCATCAAGGGCGGGGTCGAGGTCCAGATCGCCGGTCAGCGCGCCTTCTGCCCCGCCTCCCAGATTGATACCCGCTTCGTCGAGGACCTCAGCGAGTTCGTTGGCCAGCACCTGGATTTTCGCATCACCAAGTTCGAGGGCGGGCGCCACCTCAACCTGGTCGTCTCCCGCCGGCTGGTGCTGGAGGAGGAACAGCGCGCCCGCGCCGAGGCCCTGCGCGCCACTCTCAAGGAGGGGGCCGTGCTCTCCGGCACCGTCACCTCCCTGCAGGACTATGGCGCCTTCGTCGACCTGGGAGGGCTGGAGGGCATGATCCACATCAGCGAGCTGGCTTTCCACCGCGTCAAGCACCCCAGCGAGATCCTCAGCGTGGGCCAGCCCCTGGAGGTCTCGGTGCTGCGCATCGACCAGACCGACAACCCCAAGCGCCCGGAGAAGATCGCCCTCTCCATCCGCGCCCTGGCTCGGGACCCCTGGGCCGAGGCGGCCCAGAAGTTCCCCGTCGGCAGCCGGGTCCTGGGCCAGGTGACCCGTCTCCAGCCCTTTGGCGCCTTCGTTGAACTGGCCCCCGGCATCGAGGGCCTGATCCATATCAGCGAGTTGGGCACCGATAAGCGTGTCACCCATCCCCAGGAGGTGCTCAGCCCGGGCCAGGCGATCGAGGCCAGCGTCCTGGCCGTCGATCTCGACAAGCGCCGCATCAGCCTGACCCTGGACGAGGCCAAGGCCGCCGAGGCCAAGCCGGACCTGGCGGCGCTGGCCGCCGCCAAGCCCCCGGAGAGCGCCTTGGGCAGTTTTGGCGCCCTGCTCAAGCAGAGCCTGGATAAGCGCCGCTGATCAAAAATTTTTCCCGCCCCCTTGACGTCGACCTGGACGGTACTACTTTTATAGTGCGGACGCTCTCCGGAGGTCCGCAAGACCGCGTGATCCAGTTCGGATACGCACCCCAAACCATATTGCTCATTGAGGATATGACCATGACCAACATCGACTTCTCTCCTCTCTTCCGCTCCATGATCGGTTTCGATCGGCTTTCCTCCGCCCTGGAGAACGCCTATCGCTCCGAGCCGGGCGGCTATCCTCCTTATAACGTCGAGGTCAGCGGTGAGAATGACTACCGCATTACCATGGCGGTTGCCGGTTTCTCTCCCAGCGAGCTCAGCCTGGAGGTTAAGGAGAACATCCTGACCGTCTCTGGCGCTCGCGCTGAAGACGAAAAGGAGACCCGCTTCCTCTATCGCGGAATCGCCAACCGCGGTTTCGAGCGCAAGTTCCAGCTCGCGGACTATGTGCGGGTCGTTGATGCCCGCCTGGAGAATGGGCTGTTGCACATCGAACTGCGCCGCGAGATCCCCGAGGCCATGAAGCCGCGCAAGATTCAGATCCGCGGCGAGGGCGGCGGCACCCTCCTTGAAGGCGAGAAAGTCAAGGAAACGGAAATGCTCAAGGCAGTCGCCTGAGCTGACCACCGCCGGACCTGAAGTCCGGCGCATCTGACGAAAGGCCGGGTCCCCCCCGGCCTTTTTCATGCGGGGTAATTGCCGCTC
>SBFV01000384.1 GCA_006227775.1 Gammaproteobacteria bacterium
CCCTGCATGACCGCCGCCAGGCGCTCCAGGCCCATGCCGGTGTCCACCGAGGGCTTGGGCAGGGGGCTGAGCTTGCCGGTGGGATCGCGGTCGAACTGCATGAAGACCAGGTTCCAGATTTCGATGTAACGGTCGCCGTCAGAATCCGGCGAACCGGGGGGGCCACCCGGGACCCCGGGGCCATGGTCGTAGAAGATCTCGGAGCAGGGACCGCAGGGGCCGGTGTCGCCCATGGCCCAGAAGTTGTCCTTCTCGCCGCAGCGGGAGAAGCGGTTGGGGTCGACGCCGACCTCGTCCAGCCAGATGGCGGCGGCCTCATCGTCGTCCTGGAAAACGGTGACCCAGAGGCGCTCGGGGGGGATGCCCAGAACCTCGGTCAGATACTCCCAGGCATAGCGGATGGCGTTGTGCTTGAAGTAGTCGCCAAAGCTGAAGTTGCCCAGCATCTCGAAAAAGGTGTGATGGCGGGCCGTGTAGCCCACGTTCTCGAGGTCATTGTGCTTGCCCCCGGCGCGGACGCAGCGCTGGGAGCTGGCGGCGCGGTGGTAGGGGCGCTTGTCGCGGCCGAGAAACACGTCCTTGAACTGGACCATGCCGGCGTTGGTGAACAGCAGGGTCGGGTCGTTGGCCGGCACCAGGGGGCTGCTGGGCACCACCTGGTGACCATGGGCGGCGAAGTAATCGAGGAAACTGGCTCTCAGCTCGGCACTGCTCTTCATGACATGAAACTCATTGGTTGCTCGACTCATTCCAGGTCGCCGCGCAGGTAACGGCGGACCAGCTCGGGCGGAAAGCCGCGATATTCCAGGAATCGGGCCCGGCGCGCCAGATCCTTGGGATCGGATGCCGGGGCGGAGCCGAATTTCTTTTCCGCCACCCGAACCAGGAGGTCCAGCCAATCACCCCTGTCCCGCTCAAGGAGGGGGGCGATCAGTTCCTCTTCCAGCCCCCGTTGCCGCAACTCCTGGCGCAGGCGCAGGGGACCATAGCCCTTGGCAGAGCGGGCGGCCGCAAGGGCCTCGGCCGTGCGCTGATTACTGACCAGATCGGTTGCCGACAGTTCATCCAGCACCCGGGCGATGGCGGCCAGGTGATGACCCTTGGCCCGCAGCTTACGCTCCAGCTCCAGGCGGCTGTGCTCCCGGCTGGCGAGCAGGCGCAGGGCCCGTTCCCGAACGGCGTTCTCCTCGGCTACGGACGGACACTGAGCTGATGGGTCTTCCATTGCATCTTCCAATGCCTCTTCCTTCATCGCCTCGCCAACCCCCATGGCCATTCCCCATTCAGCTATTCCGAGTCAGGTAGTCTCTGGCAGGGGACGCCGTGAAACGCCCTTTTGGCTTGGCAACCGCATCCCCCGCGGTTGCCACCCCCACCGGACACCCCCCGACCATGCCAGACCGAAAACGGAACTGCTTGGGATATGGAATGCCGGGTGCCGTGGCCGCCGTCCACCCTCGTCAAGCGTCCGCCGAGGTCTCCGCGGATGGGGCAGCGTCCAGGGTTGGCAACAGCTTTTCGCGGATCTTGGCCTCGATCTCCGCGGCCAATGCCGGGTTCTCCTTGAGAAAGACGCGGACATTGTCCTTGCCCTGGCCGATCCGGTTGCCGCCATAGCCGTACCAGGCGCCGGACTTGTCGATGATGCCGTGCTGAGCGCCAAGGTCGATGATCTCGCCCTCGCGCGATACCCCCTCACCATAAAGGATGTCAAACTCGGCCTGCTTGAAGGGCGGCGCCACCTTGTTCTTGACCACCTTGACCTTGGTCTCGTTGCCGATGACCTCCTCGCCCTTCTTGATGGCGCCGACGCGGCGGATGTCCAGGCGCACCGAGGCGTAGAACTTGAGGGCGTTGCCGCCGGTGGTGGTCTCCGGGCTGCCGAACATGACGCCGATCTTCATGCGGATCTGGTTGATGAAGACCACCAGGCAGTTGGAGCGCTTGATGTTGCCGGTGAGCTTGCGCAGGGCCTGGGACATGAGGCGCGCCTGCAGGCCCACATGGGAGTCACCCATCTCGCCCTCGATCTCGGCCTTGGGGGTCAGGGCCGCCACCGAGTCCACCACCACCACATCCACGGCACCGGAGCGCACCAGCATGTCGGTGATCTCCAGGGCCTGCTCGCCGGTGTCCGGCTGAGAGACCAGCAACTCGTCCATGTTCACCCCCAGGCACTTGGCATAGGTAGGGTCCAAGGCGTGCTCGGCATCGACGAAGGCGCAGGTGCCACCCTGCTTCTGGGCCTCGGCGATGATATGGAGGGTCAGGGTCGTCTTGCCCGAGGACTCAGGGCCGTAGATCTCCACCACCCGACCCTTGGGCACGCCGCCGACCCCCAGGGCGATATCCAGGCCCAGGGAGCCGGTCGAGATGACATCCACGTTGCGGATAGACCCCACATCGCCCATGCGCATGACCGAACCCTTGCCAAACTGCTTCTCGATCTGGCTCAGGGCGGCGGCCAGGGCCTTCTTGCGGTTTTCGTCCATCGTTGCTCCTGTCTGGGGTTCGCCGTTGCCGGCCGGTCGGGCATGGTCCCGTGAAATTCGAGGCGCGAAGTATCGCATAGCGCTTCAATGGCGTCATGGTAGCCACTGGGGCCGCGGGGTCATCGGCGGTGAGGGGTAACGGGGGACCCCGCCCCGCGCGAAAGCGGACGGTGGTGGGGGATCCGCCGGGTGACCGGGGCCTATCCCAGGGGCCAGCGTCCCAGGATACGATATCGGGGTGGCGGGCCCTCCTGGCCGGCTGCCAGGACGAAGTCCTCGACCGGCCAGGGGATGGGTTGATCGAGGAGTCGCGTCGCCAGGGGGCGGGCGTTGCGCGCCAGGGTGGCATGGGGGGCATAGGGGCGCTGGTCGAGGGTGAAACCACAGCTTCCCAATTCCCGCCGCAGGCTTTCCACCAGCTCGACCAGAGGCACCAGCGCCACGGCCGTTCCGCACCAGAGCACCCGCGCCCGGGGAAAGGAGCCTACCCGGTCCATACTCAAGGCAAAGGCAGTGGCCCGCACCCGCCCGGCCGCGGCTTCCGCGCATCGGCGTTGGTCCGGGCTGG
>SBFV01000178.1 GCA_006227775.1 Gammaproteobacteria bacterium
TAGCCCTGACGCCGCAGGATCTGGAGCAGGGGGTGGTCGGGGTGGTGGGTCTGCAACACCACCCGCCCGGGGCGCTCCGCCCGCCCCGCGCGACCGGCGACCTGGATGACGAGCTGGGCCATGCGCTCGGCGGCGCGGAAGTCAACGCCGTAGAGACCATTGTCGGCGTCGAGGATGCCGACCAGGGTGACGCCCGGGAAGTGGTGGCCCTTGGCCAGCATCTGGGTCCCCACCAGAAGGGAATAGTCGCCGGCGCGGGCCGCCGCCAGCAGCCGGTCCAGTTCCCCCTTGCGCCGGGTGCTGTCCCGGTCGATCCGGGCGACCCGGATGTCCGGAAACAGGGCCTGGAGTTCCCCCTCCAGGCGTTCGGTCCCCTGGCCCAAGGCACGGATGTCGAGCCCGCCGCACAGGGGGCAGGCAGCCGGCAAGGGGCGCACCAGACCGCAGTGATGGCACCAGAGGCGATTGTCCGCCAGGTGCAGGGTGAAGCGGGCGTCGCAGTGGGGGCAGGCCCCCACCCAGCCGCAGTCGTGGCAGCTCAGCACCGGGGCGAAACCGCGACGATTGAGGAAGAGCAGGACCTGATTGCGGTGGTCGAATTGCTCGCGCATCAGCCGGATCAGGACTTGAGACAGGCCAGCGCGCAGGGGCTGGCCCCGGATGTCCAGCAGGCCAATGGCGGGGTGGGCGGCACCGCCGGCCCGCTCCGGCAGTTCCAGCCGGGCGTAGCGGCCCAGGGCCACGTTACGCAGGCTTTCCAGGGAGGGCGTCGCCGAACCCAGCACCAGGGGGCAGCCGGCCCGCTGGGCGCGCCGTACCGCCAGATCCCGGGCCGAATAACGGAAGCCGTCCTGCTGCTTGAAGGAGAGGTCATGCTCCTCGTCCACCAGGATGAGTTGCAGCCGCGGCAGGGGGGTGAAGACAGCCGAACGGGTCCCCAGGACCAGGTCCGCGGTTCCGCCGGCCGCCGCCCGCCAGGCCAGTTCCCGCTCCGTGGCGCCAAGGCCGGAGTGCAGGGTGACCAGGCGTCCCGGGAATCGCCCCTCCAGGCGGCGTCTGAGCTGGGGAGTGAGCCCGATCTCCGGCACCAGCAGCAGGGCCTGACCGCCCGCCGCCAGGACGGCGAGCAGGAGCCGGATATAGACCTCGGTCTTGCCGCTGCCGGTGACCCCCTCCAGGAGAAAGGGCTGGAACCGCCCCAGGGCATTCAGGACCGCGTTGACCGCCTCCTCCTGGCGGGGGTTGAGATCCGGACCCGGGGCCAGGGTTCGGGTCGCGCCCTCCCCGCTCACCGGGCGGGATTCCGCCCCGCCGCGTGCGCCCCGAGCCCGCGGCGGGGGCTCGGCCCGACGCAAGCGCGCCGGCAGGGCCGCGAACAAGGCCTCACCCGGCGGTTGGCGATAATAGTCCGCGGCCCAGAGGATGAACGCCAGTTCTCCGCCCTCCAGTAAAGGGCGGTCATCGATCAGCGCCAGGATGGGCTTGAGGCGGTCGAGGGGCTGGTCGCTATCCGCCGGCAAGGCGACGATCATCCCCACCCGGACGCCGGCGCCGAAAGGGACCTGGACCCGCATCCCCGGCGCCGCTACTGGCCCATCCTCCGGCAAGGGCAGATAATCGAAGAATCCCGGCAGAGGTACCGGCACGGCGACCCGCAGGAAAATGGCTGACTCTCCCTGATGTGGCGGGGCCCGGCCGGGGCACGGGGCCAGGGCGGGAACCGCGAAAAGGCAAATTCTATACCCATCCCACCTCCCTGTTGGTGACCAGGGGCTAACTATCTGAGCGACCTTGCATAATCCTGTTTATCCACGCCTCCTGTGGATAAGTTTGTGCACAAGGCTTTGGCATGGACCTGGAAGCGGCGAAATGACTGTGTTCCCGTTAAATTGACCAGAAACTTTCCAACCCAGAGGACCCAATGAAAAACAATGGGTTGACGCAAGACCATCCAGCGCTTCCCACCCGCGGGTTCCCGCCTCGGGGCCCGCTGCCACCCCTGTTTACCCATGGACCAACCAGCCATACCCCCAACCAGCCACCGCGCCTGGAGGAGCAGGCACCATGACCGACTGGAATCAGATCGCCGCGACCATCACCGCGGCCACCGGCCATCCCTGCCAGCCCCGCTCGCACCGGGAACTGGGCGGCGGCTGCATCAACCGCGCCTTCGTCCTGCGGGATGCGGACCAGGCCTGGTTCGTCAAGCTCAATGACGCCCGGCGGCTCGACCTCTTTACCGCCGAGGCCGCGGGCCTGGAGGCCTTGGCGGCGGCGCGGGCGATCCGCGTACCGCGGCCCCTCTGCACCGGAACAGCGCAGAACGAAGCCTTTCTGGTGATGGAGTACATCCCCTTCGGACGGGCCCAGGCGCTGAGCCCGAGCGACGCCGGTCACCAGCTCGCCGGCTTGCACCGCCAGACCCAGGACGGGTTCGGCTGGGTCCGGGATAACTATATCGGCGCCACGCCCCAGGCCAACGACCCGGAGCCCGACTGGGCCCGCTTCTGGCGGGAGCGGCGGCTCCGCCCCCAACTCGACCTGGCCCTGGCCCGGGGATATGGCGGTCGTCTCCAGGATCGCGGCCAGCGGCTGCTCGAGGCCTGTCCGGCCTTGCTCGACCATGCCCCGCCGCCATCCTTGCTCCACGGTGACCTGTGGGGAGGCAACCTGGCCTATGACCAGGCCGGTCGGGCCGTGATCTTCGACCCGGCCACCTACTACGGCGACCGGGAGGCCGACCTGGCCATGACCGAACTCTTCGGCGGCTTCGGCGCCGACTTTTACGCCGCTTACCACGAGGCCTGGCCCCTGGACCCTGGCTACCCCGTCCGCCGGGAACTGTACAACCTCTACCACATCCTCAATCACCTCAACCTCTTTGGCGCCGGCTATCTGGGGCAGGCCCAGACCATGATCGAGCGCCTGCTGGCGGCCCTGGGATGATGCCCGCCCCCAGGCCCCTTCACCCCTGGCCCCCCACGCCGTGCCCCCACCGGGCGCACCCCACGGTCGGGCTGCCACACCCGCCGCCGCCCCACCCCCGCCACCCCCCCCC
>SBFV01000172.1 GCA_006227775.1 Gammaproteobacteria bacterium
TGTCAATGTGATTCCAGTCGATCATCTTCAGCGTGACGCCTCCGGCCGCGGTGACGAAATGACAGCATACCCTCTCCCGAGGGTCCTTTGATACCAGTAGCCTCGTCTCGGGCATGAAGACTTGGGTATGAAGACCAAACCCCGCATCCTGTCCCGCCATATCGCCGCACGGACGCGTATCTTCCAGGTCGAAGCCCTCGATCTGGAGTTCACCAACGGCCAGCGCCGCCAATACGAACGCATCCTCAGTGCCCGGGGATCGGTCATGGTGGTCCCCCTCCAGGGCGATACGCTGCTGCTGACGCGCGAATACGCCGCCGGCTTCGACCGCTACGAACTCGGATTCCCCAAGGGGGTGGTAGACCCCCAAGAGGACCCGGCGGACGCGGCCAACCGCGAGCTGCAGGAAGAGATCGGCTTCGCCGCGCGGCGCATCGACCATCTTCAGACCGTTTCTCTGGCACCGGGTTACATTCAGCATGTCACCCACATCCACCTGGCCCGGGACCTGTACGAGAAACACGCCGAGGGCGACGAGCCCGAGCCCGTTGAGCTGGTCCCCTGGCCCCTGGGCGAAGCCGATGCCCTGCTGGCCAGGCCTGATTTCACCGAAGCCCGCGCCATCGCCGCCATCTGGCTGGTGCGGCGCTTTCTGGCCGCTGGCGGTCGAAACGAGACCGACCTGCGCGGCAATGGCCATTCTTCCCATTCATCCTGACGTTAAACACCCGGTATGGAACCAACCAAGGTGATGGTCATGAACGCTGGCGTTACCCGACCGCTGTCCCTACTGCTTTCCTTCATCCTGGCGATGGCGGCCACGCTGGCCGCCCTGGCTGAGCCGGTGCCTGACGATTATACCTTCGACGACTCGCCCCGCCCCGATGCCGTGGAATTGCCGAGCTGGTTCAAGCAGAGCTTTCTCGACCTGCGGGAGGACCTGAAGGAGGCGGTCAAGGCCGGCAAGCAGGGGATCATGGTCTATTTTGGCCAGGACCACTGCGCCTACTGCCATCGCCTGCTGCAGGTCAATTTCGGCCTGGAGGACATCGCCAGCTATACGCGCCAGCACTTCGATGTCATCGCCATCGATGCGCGAGGGCCCCGCGAGGTCCGGCTCCTGGACGGGTCGCAGATGAGCGAACAGGAATTCGCCCTGGCGATGGAAACCAACTTCACCCCCTCCATCATCTTCTACGACCGGCAGGGCCAGGAGGCCCTGCGACTGCGGGGTTACTATCCCCCCTATCAGTTCCGCGCTGCCCTGGAATATGTGGCCGATTCCCATTACGACGAGGAAAGCTTCCGCGATTTTCTGGCCCGGGGAGACAACCGGCGGGTATTTGACGCCGAGGATCTGAACGCGGAGGACTTTTTCGCCCCAGCGCCGTTCAATCTCGACCGTAGCCGCCGCCCTGGCGAGCGCCCCCTGGTGGTCTTCTTCGAGCAGGGAGACTGCCATGCCTGCGACGTGCTCCATGGCCAGCTGCTCCAGGACCCACGCATCCGCGGCCTAATCCAGGAACTGGACAGCGTCCAGCTCGACCTGAACGCCACCACGCCGGTGGTCACCCCCGCTGGCAAACGTACCCAGGCACGGGACTGGGCGGCGGAATTGGGGCTCTTCCATGCCCCCACTCTGATCTTTTTCGACGAACACGGGCGGGAGGTGCTGCGCATCGACTCCCTGGTCCGTTTCTATCGTCTGGGACAGGTGCTGAGCTACGTCTCCAGTCGCGCCTATCGGGACCTGAGCTACCCACGTTGGCGGGCCAGCCAATTCGAGTGAGCCCGAGCGACTGGGCGGACCTCCAAGGAATTGCCGATGCAGATCAGCCTTTATGTCGCCGGTGCCGGCGCCGGTACCGGCAAGTCGGTCGTGGCCCTGGGCCTGATGGAGATGCTCTCGGCCTCCAGCCGCAAGATCGGTTTCTTCCGTCCCATCGTGCAGCATGCGCCCGAGGAGGATGCGCTGATCGAGCTCATGCGTCACCGCTACAACCTGCCCTTCGCGCCCGCGATGCTGTACGGCTGCACGGCCGACGAGGCGAATCATCTCCTCGGGAACGGTCGTTATGAAGAGCTGATCAAGAATATCCTCAATAAGTTCAAAACACTGGAGGAACTGTGCGATCTGGTGGTATGCGCCGGGACCGACTACGACGGCCTGGTGCCCTCCCTGGAATTCGACTTCAACGCCGATCTGGCGAACAACCTTGGCTGTCTGCTCATCGTGGTGGTAAAGGGCTTCAACCGCGACCAGGAGGAGATCCTCGACGCCGTGCGCCTGGCCCAGGAGTCCCTGCTGGATCGGGGCAGCGAGGTCTGGGCAACGATCATCAACGGCGTGGCGCTGGAACGATCGGCCGCCCTGCGGGAACGGCTAAGGACCGCGTTGCCGAATGCCGCGGTCTATGTCCTGCCGGAATACCCCTTGCTGGGTCAGCCCACCATCGGCGAGATTGCACGGACCCTCAAAGCCAGGCGGCTTTATGGGGACGAGGATTCCCTGAACCAGGTGGTGAGCCATTTCAAGATCGCGGCCATGGAGGTCCCGGACTTTCTGAACCACCTGGAGGATGGCTCCCTCATCATCACCCCCGGCGACCGCTCGGACATCATCCTTGCCAGCCTGGTGGCGGACGCCTCCACCACCTTCCCCCGCGTGGCGGGCCTCTTGCTCACGGGCGGCCTGGACATGGCGGAGAACCTGCACCGACTCATGGGCGGACTGCGGCGCGCCAAGCTGCCGATCCTCAGCGTGGATACCGACACCTACATCACCGTCATGGACCTGGCCAAGGTCCATGCCAGCATCCTGCCCACGGACGACCGCAAGATCGCCGCCGCCATCGGCCTCTTCGAGGCCAACGTCATGAATGAATTGCCGCAAAGGCCCCCGGAGCGGCATCTGGAACGGCGCACGCCGCTCATGTTCGAGTACGAACTCTTCCGACGCGCCAAGTCCCAGCGCCGCCATATCGTGCTGCCGGAGGGCGAGGAGGAGCGCATCCTGCGCGCCGCCGA
>SBFV01000195.1 GCA_006227775.1 Gammaproteobacteria bacterium
CTCAAGGATGCCCAGGAGGCCCAGTTCCTCAAGGACAACGACGCCATCGTCCATCAGCGCCAGCGCAACCTGGCCAATCCCCAGCTCAACCGCCCCGATCAACCCGGGGTGTTGGCGGCGGTGCTCGCCACCCAGACCGAGAGCAGCGCCGTCAATGCCATCCTGGTGCGGGTCGCCCCGGGGGCGGAGATGGACACGGTGGCCGCCGACATTCGCCGCTGGAAGCGGCTCAGTGTCCACACCCGCACCGACAGGAACGTGATCCTCCAGGCCACGCTCATCGCAACCTCGGCGCGGCAGATCTTCATGTTTCTGGTCATCCTCTCGGTGGTCAGCGCCGCCATCGTCGCCTTCATTATCTACACCCTGACCCTGGGCAAGATCCGCGAGATCGCGGTGCTCAAGCTGATCGGCACCCGCAACCGCACCATCGCCGCCATGATCCTGTGGCAGGCCCTGGGACTGGGGGCCATCGGCTTCATGGTGGGCAAGATCGCCGCCAGCCTGTGGGCGCCGGTCTTCCCCAAGTACGTGCTGCTGCTGCCCGGCGACGCCCTGCGCGGTTTCGCCATCGTCATGCTCATCTGCACCCTGGCGAGCCTGGTCGCCATCCGCGCCGCGCTCCGGGTCGACCCGGCGGAGGCTATCGGTGGCTGACCCCAATACCGCGTTGCATGGCATCCGCATCGAGGGCCTGCGCAAGCGCTTCGGCACCGGCGACACGGCGGTGGACGCCCTCAAGGGCGTGGACCTGGCGGTGGCGCCCGGTGAGGTGATCGGCCTCATCGGCCCCTCGGGCTCGGGCAAGAGCACCCTGCTCAAGTGCCTGGGGGCGGTCATCGAGCCCAGCGGCGGGCGCATGACCCTGGGGGAGGAGGTCATCTATGACGAGGGCTGGCGCATCCTCGACCGGCGTGCCCTGCGCCGCGACCGGATCGGCTTCGTCTTTCAGGCCCCCTATCTCATCCCCTTCCTCGACGTCACCGACAACGTCGCCCTACCCCTGATGCTGGCCGGTCAGGCCAACGCCAGGGCCCGCGACCAGGCGCGGGAACTGCTGAAGGCCCTGGACATCAGCCACCGCGCCCGCGCCCTGCCCGCCCACCTCTCCGGCGGCGAGCAGCAACGGGTCGCCATCGCCCGCGCCCTGGCCAATCGCCCGCCGGTGATCCTGGCCGACGAGCCTACCGCCCCCCTGGACAGCGAGCGGGCCCTCGCGGTCATCCGGATGCTGAACCGCATGGCCCGGCAGTACCAGACCGCGGTCATCGTCGTCACCCATGACGAAAAGATCATCCCCACCTTCCGGCGCCTCTACCACATCCGCGATGGCCGGACCCACGAGGAGGTGGGCGAGGCCAGGGCCAACCAATGAGGCAATGCCGTGGATATGGCGTAAACTGAGCGAGGAGGCATCATCAACATTCATCATTAAGGAGATCCTCGTGAAACATACCCTCACTCTCGCCACTCTCGCGTTGACTCTGTCGGCCCAGGCCCAGGCCGCTTCTTTCATGGGCGCCGATTGGGCCAAGGCGGCCTGCGAGGCCTGGAACAAATCCGCTGAATTGACCGGAGGTCTGGCGGGCTCCGCCTGGGCCGCCAATAACGCCGGTCGTGGTTACAAGGTCATCCAGCTCTACCGGGATAAATGCGGCGAGGCCAGCCGGGTGGAACTGCAGATCAGCGACAAGGACGGCAAGGCGCTGTGCACCTACGGTGGAAAGGTCAAGACCGCCAGCCTCAACGCTGAGGTCGATTACCTCATGTACGCGACGGATGAGGACTGGACCTGCATGGGTGAGGGCAAATTTGGCTGCGGCGCCATGGGTGCCATGATGACCGGCAAGCTCAAGTTCAAGGGCCCCAAGGGCGAGGCCATGGGGGTCATGGGACCCTTTGACAGCTTCCTGCTGCTGACGGGCAAGGTGCCTGGCGACAAGTCCGCCTGCCCCTAGGGATCCCTGGCGGGACAATCCCTGGCTAGCGGAGCCCGCGCCGGCCCAACGTCAGCGCTACCGAGCGCTGGGTCCGTCAGGCCCAAGCGACCATCCTTCAGCACCGTCGCGGAGAATATCATGCAGCCGAATGATCCTGCCTCTTCGGCCCTCGCCTGGCCCGGCCTCGCCACCCTGTTACTGGTGGCGGTGACCGGTCTCACCAGCCCGGCCATCCTGGCCGACAAGCCAGACCAAGACGATCAGCAGGCCTCGCCTTCGGTGAATACCGACTGGATCGAGGATCTCCGCGCGGGCAAGATCACCCTTGCCGGTGACGATGCCGCCGTGGACATGCTGATCCTGGAGCGGCATATCCCCATTCCCTACGACTATATCGCCACCCTGATGCGCACCCCCAACGCCTTTGGCCAGGGCGTCGCCTGCATCATCTGCCATTCCTCCAATAACCCCGCCAAGAGCTACCGCGGGCTGGACCTGTCGACCTGCGAAGGCATCCGCGCCGGCGCCACCGAGCCGCCGGCACGCCGCCTCTTCGAACCCGGCCAGCCGGCCATCAAGGGCGTTCTGGGCCGCCGTATGCGTAACAACCGGATGCCCCTCGGCGTCCATTTCAGCACCCACCCCAAGGCCGAAAGCGTGATGGCGGTTCTGAACTGGATCAATGCGGGGGCCAAGAACGACGATTCTTTCAAAGATCAGGTCCTTCCTCTGTTCAGGACCGACAATGCCTTCGCCCCCGGTTCGCCCGCCTGCACGCATTGCCACATGTCCAATCAGGAGCCACCCAGTTTTCACGAGCTGGACATGACCAGTTACGAAGGCATCATGCTCGGGGCCGATTCCGTTGCCAAAGGCGTCGATAAGGCCACCAAGATCGTCATTCCCGGCCAGCCCCTGGACAGCGGCCTTTACCAGCATCTGGTGGAGGATCGCATGCCTCCCGGGATTCCGCCCACGGATGATCGCGATCATCCCAATACCCTGATTCTATTGCGCTGGATCGAGCAGGGGGCCAACTGCCAGTGAACCACCGCCGCCTGTGGCTTCAGGCCCT
>SBFV01000025.1 GCA_006227775.1 Gammaproteobacteria bacterium
GAGCTGGCTACAGCGCACCGCGTCCAGGTCGATGAGGCGCAGCCGGCCCACATCCGGCCAATGATCCATCAAATCCGCCGCCGTGCCGGCCCCCAGCTCCGCGGCATAGTCCCAGACCAGCAGCAGGTAGGGTGCCGTTCCCAGCAAGTCGGCGCGCAGGCGGGCCATGCCGTCGATGATCTGATTGTTGAAACGGAACAGCCAGTCGTGACCGAGATATGGCTCCTCGGTGGCATGGGTGACGCTGGCGACCAGCTTGAGGGCGTGGCGGAAGCGCCGCTCCCAGCGGGGTCCGGCGGGGGCGACCCGCTCACGGATGAAATCCTCCGTGCTGAAGGGCAATACCAGATGGACCTCCGCGTCCCGCTCGAGCATGGTCTCGACGAACAGGAGTTCGGAACCGGCGGCGGCGGAGCTGTAGCCGATCTGGGGGGCCAGCCTGTCCAGGTGCTCCTGAATGGCAAGCCGCACCGCCGCCTCGCAGGCGGCCGGAAAGACGGGGTGAAGGGCGCCTGGCGGGTCCAGAGGGTGACCGCCGCCGATCAGGATGACCGGTGGGCGGTGCAATTCCAACAGGCTGGGTGGGACGTTGAGACCGGCGTCCTGCAGGGCCAGCAGCCGGTGCCGGACCTCCAGCACCCAGCCATAGTGAACCCGGTCTCCCGCCAGGGCTTGCCGGTAACGGGCCTCCGCCAGCTCGCGGTCGCCCGTGAGCAGGGCGCATTCCGCCCCGTCGGCGAGGGTGAAAAACCGCTCCTTGCCGCCCTCGGCATGCCCGAGCGCGCCTCCGGGCTGACCGCTCTTGCCGGTCTTGTCTCCGGCGGTCGCCTGGACCTCCCGCGCAATCTCCGTTGCCCGCGCCGGCTCCCCGAGCAGCCAGGTGAGGCGAGCGGCATGAACGCCGCTGGAACAACGGTGATGGGAGCGAAAGGCGCGGAGATAGCTGTCCCGCCCTTGCCGCAGATCCTGGGGATTGCCCTGCTGGCGCCACAACTCGGCGTGGATGCGCGCCCGGAGCTCCAGGGTTTCCGGGTCACAGGGGGTGCCACCGGGGGTCTGCTGACCCAGCGATCGCAGTTGCCGGGCCAGGTCCTCGATCCAGGACAGGCCGGTGCCGGGCGGGGTGACGGCGGGACCGTCCCGCGCCGGCTCGTTGCGCAGGACGGCGGGCAGGTGTTCCCGTAGCAGGTCGAGAATCCGCGCCGCGATGGGCTCCGCGGGCTCCTCTACCCCGGGCAGCGCCGCCAGCAGCTTACGGGCCTCGGTGATTCCGCCGCTGCGCATCAGGGCCAGGATACTCAGGAGTTGCAGGCGACGACTGTCGGGATATGCCTGACGGGCCTGATCGGCCCGATCATAGGCCAGAAAGCATTGACCGCCCTCGATCAAACCCTCGATCTGCCGGATCCAGCCCCCCTCGCTGGCCCCAGCTCCCATGCTCAAGTCACTCATCGGTACCGCTGAAGCAGGTGGTTCCGGATCAGCGACCCATGATACCCAGGGGGTCCAGGGTCCTGACGGGTTGGGACATCTGGTTGACGGTATGACCCATGCCCTGGGTGGTCAGGATCAACTGGTCGAAACGCCAGGCCATTTCATTGACACCGTTGGTGATGTTGGCCACGTGCTGGTCCATGCCGGCCATGTCGCCGTCCATCGTCCGCATATCCTGACCGATGCCGACCATGTCACGATTGATCAGCACCAGGTCCTCGCGCATCGGAGGCAGGCTGCGCACCCGCTCATTCATGGTGACAACGGCGGCGGTAATGGCGCGCATGTCTTTGCTGACCCGGCTAAAGTTGTCATACATGGACTCCATGCTGGCGGTCATGGAGAGCATACCGCGGGCCAGATCCTGGATCAGATAGAGATTGATGACCGAGGCGACGATCAGGATCAGGAACACCGCGCGGATGATCCATTGCGTACGGCCGGCGATGCGGATGCCGATGCGATTCTCCTCCGTCATCTGGGCATCGACATCGGTGACCGTCCGGTGCAGGACCTCGATGAGGGCGCGGGTATCGGTCATAAACCGGTTCCTTCGGCTACTGGATGGCGGTGGTCGTGGCGGGGGATCATTTGAAGGGAGTCATCCAATTGAACACCCGCATGGGTCCCGACATGGTATGAACGTCGCCGCCCATGATCCCAACCGTTTGATTCATGGCGCCAAAGCTGCCGGCCATGCGCGTCACCCCCTGGGTGATACTGGCCATGTTGGTATCCAGGTTGTCCATGCGCAGGGACAGATTGTGCATGTTGCCGCCGATATCGCCCAGGGTTTCGCGCATGCGGTCCATTTCCCCGGCCATGACCGGCATCTCTGCGACATGGGTTTCCATCTCCAGCACCGCCGCCTTCATCACCGTCATGTCATCGGCGATGGTGGTGAAATTGGCGTTCATGTTGCTCACGGCGGTGATCATGGGTTTGATCTGATAGGAGAGCGTCAAGAGCAGCAGGAACATGCTGATCCCGATGACCCCCAGGCTGAACATGCCAAAGCGGGTCAAACCCGTGGTGCGTCGGGCCACGCGCAGGTGCATGGCGAACTGCTGGTCAAGAATGTGCTTGAAACCGCTGGCGATCTCGTCGAGACGGGCCTGATCCTCGGGGTCCTGGGACATGGGTGATAATCGGTGGTGGCGTCGGAGGATGGAGGTTAGGGCGGTCCCAACGGGAAGGCACGCCTGAGTGGGATGGCATCCTGGCCGTCGGAGGGAACCGCCCGGCGGAGGCCACGGAGGGCGGGTGTTGCGCCCCTTTGTGGTTGATGTTAGCCCCAGCTCAGGCGGCGAACAAGATGCTTGCTGGTGTTTACGCTGGCCCTTCCGGTGGTCGCTCCCCTTGGACCAGGGGGATCGCCAGCCGTGGCGGCTCTTGCAGACTTGCCGCAAAGCTGTTCAGGCGTGCCGCGAGGCGTGCTGCTAAACTGGCCAGGCCCCCTCATTGGAGCTGACCCTTCTCCTTGGAGCCAACCGAACATTGAACCCAAGCGATCTGTCCGGG
>SBFV01000349.1 GCA_006227775.1 Gammaproteobacteria bacterium
AAGACCTCGATGAACTCACCCGGATGCAGGGTCTTGCGGACCCGGTCGCGATCGAGGCGGTAGGGGCTGATGAAGGCGGTGAGGGCGATCAGTCCGGCCTCGCAGAAGAGTTGGGCCACCGCACCGATACGGCGGATGTTCTCCTCGCGGTCGATGGCGGAGAAGCCCAGGCCAAAGCGCTGGGCGAAGTCCGTGCCGTGGGTGTCCCGCAGCATCCCGGGTCCGGCATTGAGCCCATGACGGACATTGTCACCATCCAGGACGGCGCTGTGGAAACCCCGACCGTGCAGGAGGTGGTCAAGGGTATTGGCGATGGTACTCTTACCCGAGCCGCTCAGGCCGGTGAACCAGATGACGCAGCCCCGGTGGCCGTGCAGGGCCTCGCGGCGTTCACGGGTGACCTGATGTTCATGCCAGGTCACATTGGTTTCATTGGACATGGTAAGTGAAATTTTCTTGATGCTATCAGGGGTCCCAGCGGACCCAGGGGGGTTGCGGAATGCAACTCGGGAGGGAAAGGGCCGCCATTCTACCTTATTTGTCCCCTCACCCTTCCGCCCATGGCGCGGATTCGGTAATGTTGGCCGCCGGATGGGCGTTCCCGTCGCCCCGCCCCGCCGAGGCCCTTCTCACCCAGGCCTGCCGGCTTTTTCGCCAACATTCGAGGTTCGCGCGTCATGGGCTTCCTGCAAGACAAACAAATTCTCATCACCGGCGTCGCCAGTAACCGCTCCATCGCCTGGGGGATCGCCCGGGCGATGCGCGCGCAGGGGGCATCCCTGGCCTTCACCTTCCAGGGCGACAAGCTCCAGGGCCGGGTCGAGGAGGTGGCGGCCCAGTGTGGCTCGGACATCGTGCTGCCCCTGGACGTGGCCAGTGACGACCAGATCGTCACCTGCTTCCGGGAATTGGGCAAGCGCTGGGAGGGCCTGGACGGCATCGTCCACTCCATCGGTTTCGCCCCCCGGGACCAGTTGGAGGGTGATTACCTGGATGCCGTCACCCGGGAGGGCTTCGCCATCGCCCACGACATCAGTTCCTATAGCTTCGCCGCCCTGGCCAAGGCCGGGCGGGAGATGATGGCGGGCCGTAATGGCGCCCTCCTCACCCTCAGTTACCTGGGTGCCGAACGCGCCGTGCCCAACTACAACGTCATGGGCCTCGCCAAGGCGAGCCTGGAGGCCAATGTCCGTTACCTGGCCGCCTCCCTGGGTCCCACGGGTACCCGGGTCAACGGGATCTCCGCCGGTCCCATCCGCACTCTGGCCGCTTCCGGCATCTCCGACTTTCGCTCCATGCTCAAGCAGGTGGAGGAGAAGACGCCCCTGCGCCGCAATGTGACCATCGAGGAGGTCGGCAACGCCGCCGCCTTCCTCTGTTCCGACCTGGCCTCTGGCATCACGGGGGAGATCATCTACGTGGATACGGGATATCACATCATCGGTTTGGGCTAGGATGGCTCCTGGTTCCCGGCGTCGATGGCGACGCCGGGACCACCTCACCCGCACACCGCCTCATCCCGCCTCGATTAACCATCGCGGGCATTTCAGCTTGGCATCCGCTCCTGGATCCAGGCGTACCAGCCTTCCAGTCCCTCACCGCTGCGGGCGGAGACCCGCAGCACCTGGATAGCGGGGTTGACGCGGCGGGCATAGTCAATGCATCGGTCCACGTCGAAATCCAGATAGGGCAGCAGGTCGATCTTGTTGAGGATCATCAGGTCCGCCGCATGGAACATATCCGGATATTTCAGGGGCTTGTCATCGCCCTCCGTGACCGACAGGATGGCTACCTTGTGAGCCTCGCCCAGGTCAAAGGCGGCCGGACAAACCAGGTTGCCGACGTTCTCGATGAAGAGCAGGCTCCGGGCCGATGGATTCAGGCCCTCGATAGCGTGGCCAACCATGTGGGCATCCAGATGGCACCCCTTGCCCGTATTGATCTGCAGCGCCGGGACGCCGGTGGCGCGGATGCGGTCGGCGTCATGGCTGGTTTGCTGATCCCCCTCGATCACGGCCAAGGGATAAAGGCCCTTGAGGTCCTGGATGCTGCGTGTCAGCAGGGTCGTCTTGCCGGAGCCTGGGCTGGAGACGAGATTCAGGGCCAGGATACCCCTGGCCTGAAGCCAGGTGCGGTTGGCGGCGGCGAACTGATCGTTCTTTGCGAGGATATTCCGCTCGATCCGCACCATGCGGCTTTGGCTGAGGCCAGGTACATGGGCGTGGGCGGGACCCAGGCCGTAGTGATGGTGTTCTCCGGGTCCCTGATGATGCGGGTGATCATCCTCCAGGTTCAGGTCGGGGCCGGACGCCTGGGAATGATCATGGACCTCATCGGGGCCATGAAGGTGATCGTGGAAATGGTCGTGCCCGTGACCATGGCTGTGGGTATGGACATGAGGGTGGCTATGTTCCAGGCCAGGACCATGGCTATGCGGATGGCTGTGAGTATGGGGATGACCAGGGCTAGGGGAGTGGACAGGGGCGTGCTCATGGCCTTCATCCTGAGTCATGCCAAGATGCTGACCGGAGCCTGGAAGATGGCTTGGGTCATGCTCCTGTTCCTGTTCAAGCCCAGGCCCATGTAACGGTTCCTGGCCCTCGATACGGGTCTCGCCCTGGCCGCAGCCACAGAGAGTGCACATCTATTCTACCTCTAACTCTTTGATTCGCATTTCTTCCCCCTGGGTGATTCTGACACCGAACCCCCCACAAAGGGGGCAGGGATCGAACCGCTGCCGCACCGGGACCTTTTCCCCGCATTGCAGGCAGAGACCCCCGCCGGTCAACTCGAGGATTTCGAGGCGGGCCTCCGCCGCCAGACTGCCGCGCATGACGGCGTCGAAGCAAAAGCGCAGCGCCTCGCTCTCCACCCCCGCCAGGGGGCCGATCTCCAGCCAGACCGCCTTGACCCGGTTGAAACCCTGGCGATCGGCTTCGGATTCCAGCACCTGCAGGATACCCTCACAAATTGACATTTCATGCATGGGATTAAACGGGGCGGGAACGACTGAT
>SBFV01000024.1 GCA_006227775.1 Gammaproteobacteria bacterium
GTCGTTACTCCTGCATGCGATCTGGGACTGTCGGGCCCGGGGAAGCCGAGGGTTGCTACCGGTGCCGCTGATGATCAGGCTAGTACCCCAGCGCGGCTGCTACTTTGATCAAGATCAACTAACCCAGCGTGTAACTTGGTGAATTATTTCAAGGTGCCCAGCCAGTTGGCGATGGTGCGCATTTCCTCGTCGCTGACCAGGTGCATGATGGCCTTCATGGCCACCGTCTGGCCGTTGTTGCGGGCCCCGCTCTGGATGTCCTTCATCTGATTGTAGGCGTAGTCCGGATTCTGGCCCGCCAGCTTGGGGTAGACGGGCAGGATAGGGGTGTTGGCGTCCTTACCGTGGCAGGCGACGCAGGTCTTCTTGGCATAGAGCTCGGCCCCGTCCATGGCCAGGGCATTGCCGACAACGCCAAGCCCGACGGCGAGGCTGAGGGCGGGAAGGAGGGCCTTGAGGCTTTTCATGATGCGGTACCCATTACTGACACGAAATGAGGACGATCCCCCCGATCCGGCCGATGACCGGAATCAGGAGGGGGCCTGGGGTTGACGGCGGATCAGGGCTTGGTCGGCTTGGCGCCACCCTCGTCGAGCAGGGCCTTGGCGCGCAGACCCAGGTCGGCGGCCTTCACCTGGTACTGCCACCACTGGTTGGCCCAGAGCATGGCGTTCTGCCAATCCTGCTTGGCGGCGGCCTCCTCGGACTTCTTCTTGGCGTCCTGGGAGAAGCCAAGCTGGTCGGTGGCATCCTCCACCAGGGACACGACGGTGGGGAAGTCCTTGAAGTTGCGTCCGGTAATGTAGGCGACCACCTGGTCGATGACGGCCTGGGTCTCGTTGTTGGTCTTGACCTGGGTCTGATAGTCCGCCTGGGTGTAGGCCGTGCCCTCGACCATCTTGACGGCGGTTTCCTGATAGCCCTTAGGCTTGACCAGCAGATAGCCCTGCATCTCCAGGTGCAGCGCCGAGCAGAACTCGGTGCAGTAGTAGGGATAGACGCCGGGCTTGTCGGCGACGAAGGTCGCGGTGGCGGTCTTGCCGGGCTCGATGGAGAGCTGGACGTTCTGGCCGTACATGGCGAAGCCGTGGACCTGGTCCTGGGCACGCTCCAGGTTGGTCAGGGCGATGCTGACCGTATCGCCTTCCACCGCCTCGATGATCTCGGGCGTGATGTGGGAGCGGATCACGGTGCCCTTCACCAGGGTGGTGCACTTGCCCTCGGCGTCGCAGTTGCGCTCGGTGGTCTCGCGGCCGGCGCGGGTGGCGTTGGGATGCTTCTGGTCGGTGCGGCTGTCGGTGCCGGACTTGTAGCGTACCTCCGGCTTCAGCTTGTCGGCGGCGATGGCCACGGCGTAGTGGGGCTCGCCCAGTGGCAGCGGCATGTCATAGAGGAGCTGCATCTTCTCGTTGCCGATGTCGATGAGCTGATGATTCTGGGGATGCAGGGGCCCCACCGGCTGATGGCGGTCGATGGACAGCTTGTTGAGCGCCACCAGGTACTTGCCATCCGGCTCCACCGAGTCGCCCTCCATGGTCATGAGGTGGCCGATGTTGTAGTGGATGGACAGCTTGTCCAGCACCTTGCCCTGGCAGTAGTCGTACTTGGCCACCTGGGAGTCGACGTAGAGGGAGGTGTAGGCGATGCAGGGCTTGCTGTCGAACTGGGTGTGCAGGGGGCCCAGCCCCAGGTTGACCTGGGTGTGGAGCACGTCCTGCATGGCGATGATGGGCACGCCATAGGGGTCCTTACCCTCGAATTTCTTCTCGGCGATGGCCTTCTGGATCTTCTCGAAGCTGTAGACCGAGACATGACTGTCCAGCTTGCCGGAGACGATGATGAACTTGCCATCCGGGGTTACGTCCACGCCATGGGGGCTCTTGGGCTCGGGGATCAGATAGAGCAGCCCTTCGGCGATGGCCTGTTCCATGGGGATGAAGTAATAGCCTTTCTCTTTCTTGACCTTGCCGGCCTTGACCAGCTCCTCGGCCTTCTTCCAGTTGGTGACGTGCAGGAAATCCGTGTCCTTGGAGGAGCAGCCGGCCTCGAAGGGCGGACGGCCTCGCTCAATGCCACCGACATAGCGCTCGGTGCAGAAGGAGTTGGTGAAGCCCCAGCCGTAGCTCGGCCCCTTACCGGCATCGGAGAGGTCCTGGCTGTAGGGGCCCAGTTCGAAGGTAAAGGAGTTCTCGGGCTCGATGCGGCCCTTGTCGCGGTTAAACTTCCAGTAGGTCACGCCACCGCGGTACTGGTCATTGAAGGACTCCAGGGGGACGAACCCGTCCTCCAGCAAGGGCGCCGCGTACTGGACGGCCTCCATCACGTATTCGGTGTTGGGGGTGACGAAGGCACCGCCGTGGGCGGACTTGAAGAAGGGGTTGACGACGATCTGCTTGGTCTCGAAGTCGTGCAGGTCGATGACCGCGATACGGGGGTTGGCCTTGTCGTTGATGAACAAATAGCGCCCGTCATAGGCCCCCTCGGTCTCGGAGATGGAGGGGTGATGGGTGTCGCCATAGACGATGTCCTTGCCGCGGATGCGCCCCTGGGCCAGGACCGCCTTGGACTCGTCGTCGAAGCCATAACCCTGCCAGGGCTCGGGGGTGAAGACGCCGATGTACTTCATGATGCGCATCGACGGAATGGCATAGACGATCACCTGACCGGACTGACCGCCGGAGCTGAAGACGACGTATTCGTCACGGCCACCGCTAGGGACATAGGTTTTGGCCGCCGCCAGCAGGTCTTTTTCGCTCAACCCGCGGCGTTGCATGACATCCTGGAGGGACTCCGCCGACCAGGTCGTCGAGGCTGCCCCCATGGCCAGGATGGCTCCGACCGCAACGGACAAACCGCGCCTGGAAAACTTGTTCATGGAACTGCCCTCATAAAGGAAAAAGCCTGATTACACCGGCGCAGCGCTCCCGCCCGCCGCTGAAAGGGCACGCTAGCCCTGGCGCCAGGGGCGGACTTTGACCTCGGTCAAAATGGGTCCGGTGAATGGCGC
>SBFV01000461.1 GCA_006227775.1 Gammaproteobacteria bacterium
ATATTGACATCGAAGGAATTCAGCGCTTTGAGGAATTCAGCGCCATTCAGGCCCGCGGCCTCCGCCACCGCCACTACGCCGTTTTCGTCCGTGATCCGCTGCTTCTTGTCATGGAGGGCATCGAACATGGCGTGGGTGAAGGACTCCTCGGCCCCCAGCAGGTCGGCCGCGTAGAAGGCGCGGGCCATCAGATCGGGCTTAGGTCCGAATACCGCCGGCATGCGCCGGAAGGCCACGTTCGCCGGCAAGGTCTGACGCCACTGGGCCAAGGTCGGCTCCAGGTGGTAGCAATGGGGGCAGGTATACATGAAGACCTCCACCACCTCGATCTTGTCAGCCGTCTCCGTCGGCTGGGGATTGGGGAGGACGGCGTAATCAAAACCCTCTTCCAGGGCCCAGGCTGGCAACGACAACAGGCCCAGGTAGAGCAGGAACAACAGGGAACGTAGGGGCATGGGGATGATTCCTCCCGAATGAGACGTTACAGACATCGCGAATCAGTTTTCGGTTTTGCTGCCGGGGCGGGTGGCGCCTGGCGGGGGCGCCCTCCATAACTCCCTGTCGGCTTGTCGATAGCATCCCTGCTACAGACACCCCCGCCGGATGCTCCCGTTCTCCCCGGTCCCACCGAAAAACCGAAATGCTTGGGGTAAAACAAGGACGATTGAACCAATGCACGGCCGGAGGTTCGACCCCCGGATGCCGAGCAAAGTTCTTCGCCTGTCCTGGATCAGGGAAGGGCATAGTCCAGAAAGAGGCCGGCGAAGAGGGCCAGACCCAGATAGTTGTTGTTGAGGAAGGCCTGGAAACAGGCCCCGGGCTCACGGTGGCGGATCAGCACCTGCTGATAGACCGCGAAGCACGCCGCCACCCCCAGTCCGAGCAAGTACCATCCCCCCCGCCCCGCGTCCAGCCCGATAAAGGCCATGATCGCCAAAAAGGCGCCCTGCAGAAGGCCGATGATGAGCCGGTCATGGCGTCCAAAACGAATGGCCGTGGACTTGATGCCCACCTTGAGATCGTCTTCGATATCCACCATGGCGTACTGGGTGTCATAGATCAGGGCCCAGATCAGGGTCGCCAGGAAAAGCAACCAGCCTTGGAGCGGGACGGTGCCGGTGACGGCGGTATAGGCCATCGGCACGGCCCAACCAAAGGCCGCCCCGAGGAAGACCTGGGGCCAGTAGGTGTAGCGCTTCATGAAGGGATAGAGGGCCGCCAGCGCCAGCGCTATCGGGGCCAGGGCGATGGTGATCCAGTTCAATGGCAGTGCCACCAGAAAAGCGGCCAGGCTTAGGGCCAGAAAGACACCAATCGCCTCCCGGGGACTGACCATGCCCGTGGCCAGGGGCCTTTCCCGGGTGCGGCGCACCCGGCTATCCACCTTGCGGTCGGCGAAGTCGTTGATGGCGCATCCGGCGGAACGCATCAGAAAGACCCCCGCGACAAAGATCAGGACCACCGTCCAGGGGGGGCGGCCTTCCCCGGCCAGCCACAGTGCCCAAAGTGCCGGCCAGAGGAGCAGCAAGCTGCCAATGGGACGGTGGAATCGCACCAGCAGGGCGTAGGCGCGCAGGCGCTCCCGCCAGCGTGGGAGCGCCGGAGAATGGGGTTTCGCGGCCAGGTTCATAGGCGGAGCGGGTAAATTCCTCATTGGATCATGTAGACCAGCCTCCTGTTTCACCCCTGCCGATGAAAAAGCCTGATCTGTGTTGTTATTGTTGGCGGTCATGACACGAGGACTCCGCCTCCACCCGGATGGGGTTCCCTCCCTGGGGATTATGACACAGGGGCGGCGACCGACGCAGGCAGGCCCTTACCCGGTGGCACCCGAGGGGAACCGACGTAAGCCGGCATGACCCGATGATATCTGGACCCTCAGACCCCGCCCAGTTCCTCCGGTACCCTCAACCACCGGCTGATCAGGGGCTGGACGTGTTCGGGGTAGCGATCCAGGAGCCGTTCCGCCGCCGCGCGGGCGGCGGCCAGGAGAGGTTCGTCGGCGAGGGGATCGGCGACGCGGAACCGCGTCTCCCCCGTCTGGCGGCTGCCAAGGACCTCGCCTGGGCCGCGCATGGCCAGGTCATGGCGGGCGATCTCGAAGCCATCGCCGCTGCGCCGCAGGAGCTCGATGCGTTCCCGCGCGGTCTCCGTCAGGGGGGCACGGTAGAGCAGGAGACAATGGCTGGCCTGACAGCCCCGCCCGACGCGACCACGCAACTGGTGAAGCTGGGCGAGACCCAGTCGCTCCGGGTTTTCGATGATCATCAGGCTGGCATTGGGCACGTCCACGCCGACCTCGATGACCGTCGTCGCCACCAGTAAATCCAGCTCGCCGGCGGCGAAGCGGGCCATCACGGCCTCCCGTTCCGCCGCCTTCAGGCGGCCATGGGCCAGCCCGATGCGCAGGTCCGGCAGGGCCTGGCGCAAGGCCATTGCCGTATCCTCGGCCGCCTGGCACTGGAGGGCTTCGGACTCCTCGATCAGGGTGCAGACCCAGTAGGCCTGGCGGCCTCGCCGACAGGCCTCCCGAACCCGCGCCATGACCTCCTCCCGGCGGTGATCCGCCACCGCCACCGTCGTTACCGGCGCGCGCCCTGGGGGCGCCTCATCGATCACCGACAAGTCCAGGTCGGCGTAAAAGGTCATGGCCAGGGACCGGGGGATGGGTGTGGCGGTCATGATGAGCTGGTGAGGCACAGCACCCGCCACGGACCCCTTCTCGCGCAACTTGAGACGCTGATGGACGCCGAAACGGTGTTGCTCGTCGATGATGGCCAGGCCCAGATGCGCGAAGGCCACCTCGTCCTGGAAGAGGGCATGGGTTCCCACCACCACCCGTGTCCGTCCCGTCGCGATCCGATCCAAAAGATCCGCCCGTTCCCGGCCCTTGTGGCGCCCGGTGAGCCAGGCCGGCTCCATGTCCAGGGGAACCAGCCAGGCGGCCAGGTTGCGGCGGTGCTGTTCCGAGAGGAGCTCGGTTGGGGCCATCAGGGCCAC
>SBFV01000176.1 GCA_006227775.1 Gammaproteobacteria bacterium
GTTCTTTGACGCCTACCACCTGGGCGAGCGCAACCCGGAAACCGCCCAGGCGATCCTGGCCGGCCTCGGCATCGAACTTCACGCCGGGCTCAAGCCTGGCGTCTTCCTCGCCACCCTGGTGGCCATTGCCGCCACCGTGCTGCAGATCGCCTGGACCTGGCTGCGCCACCGGAAAGTGGACACCATGCTGTGGATCTCCTTCGTCCTCATCGTCGTATTCGGCGGCGCCACCCTCTTCCTCCAGGACGAAGGCTTCATCAAGTGGAAACCGACCGTCCTCTACTGGCTCTTCGCCCTGGCCCTGGGCCTCGGCCCGGTGCTGTTCGAGCGCAACTTCATCCGGCTCCTGATGGAGAAGCAGATCAGCCTGCCCGACCCCGTCTGGGCCCGCCTCAACCTGGGCTGGGCCGGCTTCTTCACCTTTCTGGGCGCTGCCAACCTGATGGTGGCCTTCAGCTTCAGCACCGACACCTGGGTGAACTTCAAGATGTTCGGCACCCTCGGCCTGATGCTGGTGTTCATCCTGCTGCAAAGCGTCTACCTCTCCCGCCATATCAAGGAAGACAACCCATGAATCTCTTCTACGCCATCGTCGGCGAGGACGTGCCGGACAGCCTGGACAAGCGCCTCTCCGCCCGGCCTGCCCACCTGGAGCGGCTGAACGCCCTGCGTGACCAGGGCCGCCTGCTCCTGGCCGGCCCCTTCCCCGCCATCGACAGCCCCGACCCCGGCCCGGCCGGCTTCACGGGCAGCCTCATCGTCGCCGCCTTCGACAGCCTGGAGGCCGCCCAGAACTGGGCCGATGCCGACCCCTACGTAGCTGCCGGGGTCTATGCCCGGGTCACGGTCAAGCCCTTCAAGAAGGTCCTGCCATGACCGAGTCCACCGTCGATCTGATGCGGGAGCGCCTCGCCAGCCTGGCGCCGGAACAGGTCGAGATCACTGACGAAAGCGCAGCCCATGCCGGCCATGCCGGTGCCGCCTCCGGGGGCGGGCACTTTCACCTTGTCATCGTGTCCAACCGCTTCGCCGGCCAGAACGCCGTCGGCCGCCATCGCCTGATCTACCAGGCGCTGGGCGACCTGATGGGTAGCCGCATCCATGCCTTGAGCATCACGGCCCTGACCCCGGACGAATTTTGATCATTCATCAACAAAGGAATTACATGCGCATCAAACCCCTGCTCTGGGCCGCCGCCCTGACCGCCCTCACCCTCCCCCTCCACGCCGCTGCCGCCGAGGCTCAGGGAAGCGGCGACAAGCCTTTCCTCATCGTCAATGGCGCAACCATCCCCGTCCCCCATGCCGAGGTGGTCCGCAAGGAGCGCGCCGGCAAGGGCGCGGCCCAGGAGGCCGTGAGCGACGAGGCGATCCGCGATGCCCTGGCCACCCTTGAGGTGCTGGCCCAGGAGGCCGAGAAGAAGGGGCTGGACAAGCGTGACGACGTCCAGGCGGTACTGGCCCTGCAGCGCAAGGAACTGCTGGTGAAGCTGGTCCAGGACGACTTCGTCAAGACCCACGCGATCCCCGAGGAGCGGATCAAGTCCGAATACGACAAGGCCAAGGCCAAGGCCGGCGATACCGAGTACCTGGCCCGCCATATCCTGGTGGAGGATGAAAAACTCGCCAAGGATCTGATCGCCCAGTTGAAGAAGAACAAGAAGCTGAAATTCGAGGACCTGGCCAAGAAGCACTCCAAGGACTCCTCCGCCGAGGAGGGTGGCAACCTGGGCTGGATGGCCCCCGCCTCACTGGTGCCCGAGTTCGCCCAGGCCATGACCGCCCTGAAGAAGGGCGCCTACACCGAGGCCCCGGTGAAGAGCCGCTTCGGCTGGCACCTCATCAAGCTGGAGGACGTGCGCAAGCTCGACTTCCCCGCCTACGACAAGGTGAAGGCCAACATCTCCCGCCAATTGATGCAGATCGACTTCCGCAAGTACGTGGACGACCTGCGCAGCAGCGCCAAGGTGGAGACGCCTGCCTCCTAAGGGCAGGACCGATGCCCGGGGTCAGTCCTTGGGGAAGTGCGGCCTTGGGTCATGGCTCGAGGCCGCACGCAATTGTTCGTAGAGATCGCGTTCTGCCTCGCTGAGCTTGGGCGGCAGGACGATCTGCAACACCACGTAGCCATCCCCTGCCCCGTCCGGGGAGGGCATCCCCTTGCCCGGCAGACGCAGCTTCTGGCCGCTCTTCGCCCCGGCCGGCACCTTCAGGCGCACGTTGCCCGCCAGGGTCGGCACGAGCAGGCTGGTGCCGAGGCCGGCCTCCCAGGGGGCAATGGGCGTATCCAGCAGGATGTCCTTCCCCTCGAGACGATAGAGGGGATGTGGATCCACCTCGATGACGAGATAGAGATCCCCCGCCGCCCCGTGCATCGACGGCTGTCCCTTCCCTGGTACCCGCAGCCGCCGGCCTGACACCGCGCCGGCCGGGATTCGGACCCGCACGCTGCGCGGCTGCCCGCCCGGGGCGGACAGTTGCAACTGGCGCTCGGTGCCGTGATAGGCCTCTTCCAGGCTGACATGGACAACCGCCTCCACGTCGCGCCCCCTCTGGCTGCCGGTGAAGCCCTGGCGGCCGCCACGGCCAGCCCCCATGCCGAACAGTTCCGAGAACAGGTCGCCGAAATCCATGCCACCCATGTCGCCGCCCGAAAAACCGCCGGCACCGAACTGCTTGCCCCAGTCGGGCGGCGGGCGGAACTCCTGGCCTGGCCGATAGCTTCCTAGCTGGTCATAGGCGGCACGCTTCTCCGGATCGGAGAGGACATCGTTGGCCTCGTTCACCTCCTTGAACTTGTCCTCGGCGCCGGGCTCCTTGGAGACGTCGGGATGATACTTGCGGGCAAGGCGGCGGTAGGCCTTCTTGATCTCGTCGGCCGAGGCGGTGCGCGACACACCGATCAGTTCGTAGAAGTCCGCCATCGCTCAGCCTTCCGTCAACCGCCGACCGAGGCGGTCGCTGACGACCTCCACCGTGGCGAGAGCCTGCGGG
>SBFV01000364.1 GCA_006227775.1 Gammaproteobacteria bacterium
AAACGATAATGGATGCGTGGAGGCTATAATAGACCCACCATTCCGGTCAGGATACCCAGAAAGATTCGGCACTGGATTTCCGCGATGCCGGGAAGCGTCATCGGCGTTAATATGACTAGCCTTCTCCCCCACCCTGACCCCCTACCCCTGGAGCCCTGAATGAGACTTGCCGGTTGTGTCCCCAGCTTCTTTCTTGCGTTGGTCTGCCTCCCTCTGGCCGCCGCCGAACCCGTCAGCATTGGCTATGTTGACATGCAACGCGTCATCGAGGAAAGCAAGCTCGGTAAACAGGCCTTCGCCACCCTGCAGGATAAGTACGCCGAACCCCAGGCGGTCCTACAAAAAGAGGAAAAGGAGATCATGCAACTCCAGCAGAATCTGGCCCGGGATGGCGCCCTCATGAGTCAGTCCGAACTGGACAAACGCAAGGCGGCCTTGCAGGAAAGGATTGGCCAGATCCAGCGCAAGGCCGCCATGGCCCAGCAGGAACTCTCCCAGGATCAGGCCAAGTTGGGCAGCGGCATCATCAAACCCGCCCAAGAGATCATTGTCGAATTGGGTAAGGAGCGGAAACTCACCGCTATCTTCGAACGTACTCAGAGCGGGATGCTCTACGTGGAGGAAGACCGGAATCTGACCAATGAGGTGATCAAGCGGCTGGACGCAAAGACCGCCAAGGAGGCCAAGGAAGCAAAGGATGCCAAGCCCGCCAAGGCAAAATAACCCGCCTTCGTCAGCCGCTTAACGTCTCTGTGGCGACCGCCGCTACCCCCCGATGCCATCCCGACTGCCGGTCGAAGATAAGCTCGCCCTGACGCGCAAGGTCCTGCAAGTCCTGGCGGACTGGGACCTTGAACCCATGGTCCAATGCGAGTTGCTGGGATTACCGCCCAGCGACGCGGGGCGGGCTTTTCGTCGTCTACGTCTGGGCAACAGCCTGCCGGATGATCGGGAGGTCTGGACCCGGGTAGCTTTACTGCTGCGGCTGGACAACGCCGTCCACCAGCTTTTCCCGCATTGCGCCTATTCGGCCAACCTCTGGGTGACCTCGCCCAATCCCCGCTGCGCGAACAAAACCCCGCTGGACATCATGCTGGAGGACGGTTTGGCGGGAATCCGCCGAATCGAGCTCGCCTTGGACAATGTGGATCCCTTGACGCTCTTGAGAACCGACCTGGTCCAGGCCCCGCGTGTCGAATCATCCGTCCTTCCAACCTGATCCGCCTTCACCCATATATCCTCAATAATCATATAGAGTTAGACGATAATTTTAATGCTGAAATATCGCATCCTGCCCGTGACGGCCTACCAGCAGAATTGCACCCTTCTCTGGTGTGATCAGACCCAGCGGGCCGCAATCGTCGATCCAGGGGGTGATCTGGACCGACTCCTCGGACTGATCGCGGCTACGGGGATTCAACTGGAAAAAATCCTGCTCACCCACGGCCATTTTGATCATGTGGGTGCCGCCTCCCTCCTGGCTGAACATCTGGACTTGCCCATCCTCGGACCTCACCGGGAGGATGCCTTCCTGTTGAATTCTCTGCCCAGCCAATGCGCTACCTTCGGCTTCCCGCCAATCCCGGCCTTTACCCCCGATCAGTGGCTTGATCAGGGGGACCTGATCCAGGTGGGCAGGGTTCAACTGGAAGTCATTCATTGTCCTGGCCACACGCCGGGTCACGTGGTCTTCTACTCCGCCGCGGACCGGCTGGCGCAGGTGGGTGATGTCATCTTCGAGGGTTCCATCGGACGAACGGACTTTCCCCGGGGCAACCACCGGGACCTCATCGCCTCCATCCGCCAGCGGCTCTTCCCCCTTGGCGATGAGGTGCGCTTCATCCCCGGTCATGGCCCCATGTCCACCTTTGGCGCCGAACGGGCTAGCAACCCCTTCGTTGGCGACAGCCTATTCCGGCGCTCCAATTTCGCTTAGCTGTGCTTTACTTAGTTTGTTAATTGGAGAGCTTCCCGATTTCCGACGAGGTCATGACGAGGTAATCAAAGTGGCCACGGCATCTTCCCATCTCATCCAGGGGGTGAAATCCTACTGGGTTCGAGCCAATCTCCCGCCTGCCTTTTCCGCGGAAGATGAAGACCCATCCCCTCCTCCACCCCCTGCGCCCCGGAAAAAGTCCAGCGGCCCCCGCTTTGTCGAACCCTACCGGCTTGGCGAAGCTCAGCGAGCGGCCTTGCTGAAAGGCCTGGAGGCGGAGAGCCTGGGCGACGACGACAGCCGGCAAATCTTCCTTGCCGCCATCGAGTTCGATCTTGCCGGTTGCAAGACCCTGTTGGAGGCCAAAGCGGCGGCGGGGGGAGACATAAGTCCCGTCGCCAGTCCCGCCAACGGTACCGCGCCTGGCCAGGATGGTAATGGGGCTCCTCTCCCCGTGGCCGTTGAACCGCTCCCCCCCATGTCACCTCCCATGGCGCAACCAGCCGTCCTGCTGGCGTTGGGAAACCTCGCCCGCCAGTTGGCGCTGGCCTTGGCGGACCTGGACCGGGAACAACGACAAGCCCTCCTGCAAGGACTGGAGGCATCGGACTGTCTGGCACGGGGTTACGGTGACCGTTACCTCGACGCCCTGCGCCTGGAACTGGAACATCTGGGCGCCACCTTTGTCTCCCCCGACTCGGATATCCACTCGGACTCGAATCGGGTCACGGCGACGGCCCCCTGGGTCGAGCCCCCACCCCCCCCCGCTCCCCCTTTGCCGCCTGAGGTCCGGGTCTTTCTGCGCCGGGCCGCCGATGCCTTCGGCGATTGTTTCGACGCCGAGCCAAGCAGCGCCGCTGGCACCCCCTTCCCTCGCCTCCTGTCCCTCTTGGGCAGCCTCACCGGTCTGCCGCTTCCCGAGGATGAGATCACGCTGAATCAAATCCTTAAGGCGGATTCCTGATCGGCCAACGACAACCGACAGGGAGGGGCGATGGGTATACAATTCTCCTTCGGGCCAGCGCCCGCTTAAGCCGTAACCAAAGCCACCCCAGCAGGACCCCCGCGCCTGGCTGAAGACTCGCAATCCGCTGAAGCATCAACGCGGTTTGCCTCATCCTCCAGGGATTCACAATGATTTTCAAGCGCTTATTTTCCCGTCGCCCAGCAGAGGCAACCTCCCAGCCGAAAATCGGTTCCAGGGGGGGCGGCGTTCAAAACCCGCGCCTGGATGCTTGTCATCGCCTGACGGACCTGGGGCAGTTACTCCGGCTGGCGGAAGAGGACGAGGATGCCGCGGTACGGGAGTTGGCCCAGGCCCGTTGTCGTCACCTGCTGTGTGGACAGGAAACCTCAGCCACCCTGGATCTGGCCCAGCGTATTCAAGCAGTCTCCCGATTCGACGAGGCCCGCCCCCAAGACCGGCGTCTCCTGGAACATCTGGCCCTGGAGGCCAGGGAACCCGAAGTGCGCCTGACCGCCATCGAGCGCCTGACGACCGCCCAGGACCTCCTGGCGGCCAGGGCCCTGGGCGACCCGGTGACCCGGGTACGCATCGCCGCCGCCGAACGCCTGCGCGATCGCCCGGCCCTGGAACACGTCGCCCGTCACATCGGCAAAAAGGACAAGAAGGTCTATCGCCTGGTGCATGGCCGCCTCAAGGAACTGGCGGAGGAAGAGGCACGTCCAGCGCTGTTGCGCACCCAGGCTCAGGCCTTGTGCGACCAGCTCGAACGTCTGGGGCGCTTCGACAACTGGAGCCAGGATCTGGCCCTTTTCGCCATCATCACCGAGCAATGGCAACCATTAGCCGACCAGGCCGGGTCCGACCTTCAGGCCCGTTTCAGCCGAGAATGCCAGCGCTTCGAGGCCGCCCACGGGGACTATCTGCTCACCCAGGCCAAACAGGCGGATGCCCGGGAGACCCAAGCCGCCGAGGGGGCGGCCCTGGAAGCCCTGATCGAGGACCTGCGCGCCGCCGCCCACCAGGAGGACCCCGTCGTCCTGGCGGGGATCATTCAGGACGGCATGGCCCGTTGGGCGGCCATGGGTCCCGTTTCCGCCGCGTTGGACAGCGGCTATCGGGCGGCCCTCAGGTCCGCCCAGGCCCGCCTGGAGGCCCTGAACGACGAGCGCCACGCCCATGATCGCCTCAGCGCCTGGCTGGCCAGCGCTCGAGCGACCCTGGATCAGTCAGCGCCCATCGATCCGCCGGTGCTGGAGAGATTACTGGCCCAGACGCGGGCATTGCCCCCCCTGGCCGGCCCGGACCAAGGCCTGCAGGCCGCCGTCATCGAGGCCCGCGGCCAGATCGAGGAGCGCCAGCAGCGTCAGCGCCACCAGGCCGAACAGCGCCTGACCCAGGCCGAGACCAAGCTCAAGGCACTTGAAGCAGCCCTGGCCGCTGGTGAACTCAAGCATGCCGAACCCCTTTATCAGAGCCTACAGGCCACCATCGATGCCGCCGAACAGGGCGGGGCACCCGGTAACCGTACCCTTTCCCTCAAGGGCCGATTACGGGCTTCGCAGCCGCGCCTGCGCGAATTGCAACAGTGGCGGCGCTGGGGAGCGGACAACCACCGGCAGGAACTGTGTCAGGCCATGGAGGAATTGCTCGAACTGGATCTGCCCCTGGCCGCAAAGACCGAACGTCTCAAGTCCCTGCGGTCGGACTGGAAGGCCCTGGATCGGGAAGGCTCCCCCGTCAACCATCCCCTTTGGGAGCGTTTCCAGTCCGCGGCGGATCGGGTCTATGCCCAATGCCAGCCCTGGCTGGAACAACGGTCCCAGGAGCGCGAAGCCGCCCGGGCCGCCCGCGAGGCGGTATGCGCCCAGCTCGAAAGCTTCCTCGATCAGGTGGATTGGACACGGGTCAACTGGCGCCAGGCTCAACGGGCCGCCCGGGAGATGCGGACGGGCTGGGAACAATTGGGCGAGGTCGATCCCCGTCTGGCCCGGGGCATCGAACGGCGTTTCCGCGCCGCCCTGAAGCGGCTGGATGACCGCTTGTCCGCTGAGCGCGAGTCCAACCAGCGGCTCAAGCATGAGCTGATCGCCCGCGTCCGTGCCCTGGCGGAAGCACCCGACCTGGCGGCTGCCATCGACGAGACCAAACAGCTCCAGTCCCAGTGGCATACCACCGTCGCGGCCCGTCAGCGGGAGGAAAACCACCTGTGGCAGGAGTTTCGCGCCGCCTGCGATACCGTTTTCGCCCGTCGCCGTCAGCGTTACGAGGCCCAGGTCGCCGAACTGGAGGAGAATCGCCATTTCCGGCAGGCCATCCTCGCCGAAGCGGAGGCCCAGGCCGAGGCCCTGGCGCAAGCGGAGGCACCCTGCCCCGCCGACCTGCCGGCTGATCTGGAGGCTCGCTGGCGGGATAGCGCCCAGCTTCCCCTTCCCCGCCAGACTGGCGAGGACCTGGAGCAACGCTGGCAAAGGGTCCGTCGCCGATTCCAGGGCCTTCATCGCGCCCAACAGACCCGCCTGCGCCAGCGGACGCTGGACCTGCTCGCCCGCCAGGCCCAGGTCTGTCAACACCTGGAAGCGGCGGCCCTGGGCGAGCAACCCGCCCTGGACGTCCTCACCAGCGCTGCTGCCGCCTGGGATGCCTTGCCAGTCCAAGCCGATCCAGTCCTGCATAACGGCATGGCCCAGCGATATCACCAGGCCCGGGATTGGGTCATGCGGGACCGGACCGACCCGGCGGGGGTTTCCCGCGCCGCCGCTGCCGAGGCCAACGCCCGGACGCGGATGGAGCTTTGCCTGGGCCTGGAGATTCTGGCGCAGATCCAATCGCCCGCGGCCTGCGCCCAGGAGCGCCTGGCGATGCAGGTCAGCCGCTTGCAAGAACACCTCGCCGCCGGCGAGCGCGACCCCCTCGCCGAGGCCTCCCACCTGGTTGAGCGCTGGTATCTCACCGGCCCAACGTCGGCCGCGACCCTGGCCGACCTCGAACCCCGTTTTCAGCGCGCCCTGCGCGCCCTGCGGGAAGTCGAGACCAGGGCCGGTTCGCCGGCCCCTGGCGCCGGGTCCGAGCCGGAGGAAGCGGGACCACGCCGATGACCCAGGACCTCTACCAGTCTCCCAGCGCCATCGAAACGGCCTTCTATGACGCCTTCGCCCGCCTGGATCTCAGCCTGATGGTCGCCATCTGGCTCCCCGGCGAGAGGGCTGTCTGCATCCATCCCGGCGGCCAGTTGTTGCGCGGCGCCGATGCCGTCCTCGATGGCTGGCGCCAGATCTTTAATGGCGCCGCGCCACCCAGCGTCGAGCATTTCGTCATCGATACCTTCAACGGCGGGGACCTGAGCGTTCACCTGGTGGAGGAACGCATCCGGCCCCACCATGCCCCGGCGGAGCGCGCCAACCGGCTCATCGCGACCAACGTCTACCTCCGGCAGGGGGGCCGATGGTACCTGGCCGAACATCACGGTTCCCTGCCTCTGGTCAAGCAGCCGCGCGGCCAGGCGATAGCGGAGAAGCCCCGTCTCCATTAACGTTATGGACAGCCGCGGTACCCTGCATCATGGGGTTGCGGCCACCTTCCCCTTCCAACCCCGACATCCCTGGAGCTGCCCCGATGGATGAACCCCTGAACCCGACCGAAACCGCCCCCGCGGCCCCGGGTCCTTCCCTCCGGCCCCGGCGCGGGGTGTACCTGCTGCCCAACCTCTTTACCACGGCGGCCCTCTTCGCTGGCTTCTACGCCATCATCGGAGCCATACAAGGCAAGTTCGAGGCAGCGGCGATCGCTGTTTTCGCCGCCATGATCCTCGATGGCCTCGACGGGCGGGTGGCGCGCCTGACCCATACCCAAAGCGAATTCGGCGCCGAGTACGACAGCCTTTCCGACATGGTGGCCTTCGGCGTAGCCCCGGCCCTCCTGGCCTATGAATGGGCGCTTCATGGTCTGGGCAAGATCGGTTGGATGGCGGCCTTCATCTACACCACCGCTGCCGCCCTGCGCCTGGCCCGTTTCAACACCCTCATCGGTATCGCCGACAAACGTTTTTTTCAGGGCTTGCCCAGCCCCTCCGCCGCCGCCATCGTCGCGGCCGGGGTCTGGATCGGTGCCGATCAAGGTATCTCCGGCAACGATGTCAACTGGCTCGCCACCTTCCTCACCGCCCTGGCCGGCCTCCTCATGGTCAGTAACTTCCGTTATCGCAGCTTCAAGGACCTGGACCTGCGCAATCGCGTCCCCTTCGTCGCCGCCGTCATCATCATGCTCGGCTTCGCCCTCATCTACCTGCACCCGCCGGTCATTCTCTTCCTGGGCTTCCTCATCTATGCCCTGTCGGGTCCCACCCTGGCCTTGATCCGCCTGCAACAGAAGCGTGCCCGCCGACGCGAGCTATCGTGAACCCGGGGAAGGCCAGAAAGTTCTCCGCCGGTATCGTGGTACGGCGCCCCTTCCCTGAAGGGTGGCGCTATCTGCTGTTACGCTGCTACCAGTATTGGGATTTTCCCAAGGGGGAGGTGGAACCCGGCGAGGAGCCTCTGGCCACTGCCAGACGGGAAGTCCTGGAAGAGACGGGCCTGGCCGACCTGACCTTTCCCCAGGGGGAGGTCTTCGTCGAGACGCCCCCCTATGGCCCCGGCAAGGTCGCTCGCTACTATCTGGCGGTGAGCCCCGCCGGTGAGGTTTTCCTCCCCATCAGCCTGGAATTGGGCCGGCCTGAGCATCACGAGTTTCGTTGGGTCAGCTTCGAGGCGGGACTGGCGCTGACCAACCCCAGGATCAGGGCCGTGCTCGCGTGGGCTCACCGGCAATCCCCCTGACTGGCGGTCCTCCCTGAGCAGTACGCCGCCTCGACGCGCCGCCCCGCCTCCTCTTTTCATCCCCTACCCTTTCCGCTCCCTCTCTTTACGCCTGTCTTTGCGCCCCCGGCCTGGCCAAGCGTTGAGCGACGCGATCGCGCTCCACCCCTGCCCTCCCTTCTCTTTTGGCCCCCCTCAACCTAGTGGCTGGGGTTCAGGAGCCTTTTCATATCCCGCACCGCCTGCTCCAGCCCCGAGAACAGGGCCCGGGCGATGATGGCATGGCCGATATTGAGTTCCCGGACGCCGGGGATGGCGGCGATGGCCTGAACATTGTGATATTCCAGCCCATGGCCGGCATTGACATGGAGGCCCAGACCGGTCCCCAGCGTCACCGCCTGCTGGATGCGGTCCAGTTCCAGGGCACGGCTGGCCGGGTCGCGGGCCTCGGCGTAGGCGCCGGTGTGGATCTCGATCACCGGCACCCCGATGGCCAGGGCCGCCTCCACCTGGAGGGGATCTGGATCGATGAAGAGGGAGACGCGAATGCCGGCCTCGGCAAGAAGGGCGCAATAGTCGCCGAGCTCCGCCTGACGGCTGGCGACATCGAGGCCGCCCTCGGTGGTGAGCTCCTCCCGGCGCTCGGGGACCAGGCAGCAATCCGCCGGGCGGATGCGCTGGGCGAAGGCGGCCATCGCCGGTGTCGCGGCCATCTCCAGATTCATGCGGCTCTGGAGGATATGGCGCAGGGCCTCCACGTCGCGGTCCCGAAT
>SBFV01000356.1 GCA_006227775.1 Gammaproteobacteria bacterium
GGCGAGGCGGATGCGCTGGGCCTCGCCGCCGGAGAGGGTATCGGCGGAACGGTCCAGGGACAGGTAATCGAGACCGACGTTGTTGAGGAAGGTCAGGCGGGCGCTGATCTCCTTGATGATCTTCTCCGCCACCTGGCCGCGGTGGCCGGGCAGCCTGAGCTGCTCGAAGAAGCCGAGGGCCTGGCGGATGGGCAGGCGGGACAGCATGTGCAGGGTCTGGCCGCCGATGGTGACGTGGCGCGCCTCCCGGCGCAGGCGGGAACCGTCGCACTCGGGGCAGGGCCGGGTGGCGATGTACTTGGCCAGGTCCTCCCGCACCATCTGGGATTCGCTGTCGCGGTAGCGCTTCTCCAGGGTGGGGATGACGCCGTCGAAGCCGTGCTTGCGGGTGATCCGACGGCCGCCCTCGCCCAGGTAGTGGAAGGGGATCGCCTCGCCCTCGCTGCCGTGGAGGACGATCTCCTGCACCCGCGCCGGCAGGTCCTCGAAGGCGGTATCGATGTCGAAGCCGTAGTGCAGGGCCAGGGACTCCAGCATCCGATAGAAGAAGGCGTTGCGGCGGTCCCAGCCCTTGATGGCGCCCGAGGCGAGGGAGAGATGGGGGAAGGCCACCACCCGCTTGGGGTCGAAGAAGGTGATCTGGCCGAGGCCGTCGCACCTGGGGCAGGCCCCCATGGGGTTGTTGAAGGAGAAGATCCGGGGCTCAAGTTCCGGCAGGGCGTAGTCGCAGACCGGGCAGGCGAACTTGGCAGAGAACAGGGTCTCCTTGCCGGTGTCCATCTCCACCGCCAGGGCCTTGCCGTCGGAGTGGCGCAGGGCGGTTTCGAAGGATTCCGCCAGGCGCTGCTTCACGTCGGGCCGGACCTTGAGGCGATCCACCACTGCCTCGACGGTGTGCTTCTTGTTCTTTTCCAGGTGGGGCAGGCTGTCAATGTCGTAGACCTCGCCATCGATCCTGAGGCGGACGAAGCCTTGGGCGCGCAACTCGTCGAACAGGGCCACCTGCTCGCCCTTGCGACCGACGATGAGCGGCGCCAGGATCATCAGCTTGGTGTCCTCGGGCAGTTCCAGGACCTGGTCCACCATCTGGGACACGGTCTGGGCCGCCAGTTCGATGCCGTGGTCGGGGCAGCGTGGCGTGCCGGCGCGGGCGAACAAGAGGCGCAGGTAGTCGTGGATCTCCGTCACCGTGCCCACCGTCGAACGGGGGTTGTGACTGGTGGCCTTCTGCTCGATGGAGATGGCCGGGCTCAAGCCCTCGATCAGGTCCACGTCCGGCTTTTCCATCAGCTGCAGGAACTGGCGGGCGTAGGCGGAGAGGGATTCCACATAGCGGCGCTGGCCCTCGGCATAGAGGGTGTCGAAGGCCAGGGAGGACTTGCCGGAGCCGGACAGGCCGGTAATCACGATCAGCTCGTGGTGGGGCAGATCGAGGCTGACGTTCTTGAGGTTGTGGGTGCGGGCGCCGCGGACGCGGATCATCGGCTTCGGGGCAGACTACGAAAACGGCTAATATTACGCACTTTTGCGAGATAGCCCCACCCGTGTCCGCCACCAGCAATCCCCTCACCCGCACCGAACGCCGCGCCGCCTCCTCCCTGGCCGGCATCTATGGCCTGCGCATGCTGGGGATGTTCCTGATCCTGCCGGTGTTCGCCATCTACGCCAAGGATCTGACCCAGGACCACACCCTCATTGGCCTGGCTCTGGGCATCTACGGCCTGACCCAGGCCCTGCTGATGATCCCGTTCGGCATGGCCTCAGACCGCTGGGGACGCAAGCCGGTCATCGTCATCGGCCTGCTGGTCTTCGCCGCCGGCAGCTTCCTGGCCGCCTCGGCCGACGACATCTGGACCGTGATCCTCGGTCGCGCCCTGCAGGGTGCGGGGGCCGTGTCGGCCGCGGTGAGCGCCCTCCTGGCCGACCTGACCCGGGAGGAGAAGCGCACCCAGGCCATGGCCATGATCGGCAGCACCATCGGCCTGGCCTTCGCCTTCTCCCTGGCAGCAGGGCCAGTGTTCTACCGCTGGATCGGCGTGCCGGGCATGTTCGCCCTCACCGGCGTGCTTGCCCTGCTGGCGATCCTGGTGATCAAGTATGTCACCCCCGATCCGGGCAAGACCGCCTTCCACTCCGACGCCGAGGCCAGTCCGGCCCGCCTCAAGGGCGTCCTGCGCCAGCCCGAACTACTGCGCCTGGACTGGGGCATCTTCGCCCTCCATGCCGCCCAGATGGCCATGTTCACCGTGGTGCCCTTCGCCCTCACCCAGGACGGCCTGGAGCCGAGCAGGCACTGGCTGGTCTACCTGCCGGTCCTGCTGCTGTCTTTCCTGGTCATGGTCCCGGCCATCATCTTCGGCGAGAAGCACGGCCACCTGAAGGCCGTCTTTGTCAGCGCCGTCGCCCTGATGCTGATCGCCCAGCTGACGATGGCCCTGACGCTGGACCTGTTCTGGGGCGTGGTGGTCGCCCTGCTGCTTTACTTCATTGCCTTCAACACCCTGGAGGCGAGCCTGCCCTCCCTGGTGTCCAAGATCGCGCCGCCCGAGGCCAAGGGTACCGCCATGGGCGTGTACAACACCTCTCAGGCAATTGGGTTATTCTTCGGGGGTGGCATCGGCGGCTGGCTGGCCCAGCAGCACGGTTACGCCGCCGTCTTCGTCTTCTGTGCCTTCCTGATGGTGATCTGGCTCTACGTTGCGGCCCGCATGGCCGTGCCGCCGCGGGTGAAGACCCAGATGTTCCACGTCGGAGCCCTCAGCGGCGGCGAGGCGGAACGGCTGGCCAGCCGCCTGGCGGTGTTCGCCGGGGTCGAGGCGGTGACCGTGCTGCCGGAGGAGGGCACGGTCATGCTCAAGGTCAGCCAGACCGGCTGGGACGAGGAAGGCATCAAACATCTACTGCATCATGGGGGAAACGCATAAATGGCTTCAGTGAACAAAGTGATTCTGGTGGGCAACCTGGGCGCCGATCCCGAGACCCG
>SBFV01000023.1 GCA_006227775.1 Gammaproteobacteria bacterium
CCTTGGCCTCGCGCCCGGTGGAGTGGCAATACAGGCGCACCTGTACAAGTTCAGACCCCCCCTTAAAAACAGCTGATTGAGGGGACATCCTGAAGCCAGTGTGGGAAGATAGCCCCCTACGATTTTGTTTCACTCTGCTTCCTTGGTTTCCCCGTTCAGCGGCCGACATGAAGCTCAGCCAGCACGATCTCCAGCAACTTGACGAAGACGCCCTGCGGCGCTTGCCGGAAGCGGCGTTGCGTCATTTATCGCTGACCTTGCTGGCCGATCTCAAAGAAGCGCGCGAGCGGCTGGCCCAAAATCCGCGTAACAGTTCCCGCCCGCCCAGCAGTCGCCCGCCGTGGGAGCACGACCCACCCGCGGACCCGCCCGGGCCGGCGGATCAGCCCGCGCCGGAGGCGCCAGCACCGCCGACGGATGCCCAGCCGGCTGATCATCCGACCACCACCCCGTCGCCGCCGGCCACCAGCCCGACGGGAGGCCCGCGTGACAGCCAGGCCGAGAAGCGCCGGGCGGGCAAGCCGGTGGGGGCCCCCGGGGTCGGACGGTCCCAGGTCTTCACCGCCCATACCACCGAAGACCACCGCCCCACGGTCTGTGCCTGCTGTGGTCAGCCCCTGAGCGCGACGGCCCCCGCGATCCGCTACACGGGCTTTCAAACCCTCGACTTGGATGGGGGCGATGCCGCGGCGCCGGGCCTACGGTTACGCGTCATCGATCACCGCTATCTGGCGGTGACCTGTCCCTGTGGTCACCACAGCCGTGCCCAACCGGCCCAGGGTGACGTCGCGCCGGAACTGGGGGCGATCGCGGTGCAGGAATGGCGCCTGGTGGGGCCGGGTCTGGCGACCCTGATCGTGGCGCTCAATCTGCGCTTTCGGCTGTCGCGGGCGCGCATCCGGGAATTTCTCCACGACTGGCTGGGGGTCCAGCTCAGCGTTGGCACCCTCCACCAGACCCTGCACGAAGTCGGCGCGGTGGTCGCCCCGGCGGAATCCCAACTCATCGCCGAAGCCCAGGCCAGCGGTTTGCTCCATGCCGACGAAACCTCCTGGCCGCAACCGCCGCAACGGCTCTGGCTGTGGGTCTTTATCACCACCACCACGACCCTGTATGTCATTGCCGGTCGGGGTAAGGCCACCGTCGTCCAGTTGCTGAGCGGTTTCACCGGTTGGCTGATGAGCGATGGCTGGTTTGCCTACCGCGATTACCCCCGCCGGCTGCGCTGTTGGGCGCACCTGCTGCGCAAAGCCCAAGGGCTGGTGGAATGCTATGACGCCGATGGCCGCGCCTTCGGCCACCAGGTACGCACCACGCTGGAAGACCTCATGGTCGCCATCTATGCCGCGCGCGAAGGCCCCCCTGCGGACCCGGCGGTGGCATTACCCCAGGCGTATGCCGCCTCCCTGGACAGCCTGCGCCAAGCAGCCCTGGCGCGGCTCAGTCATCGCCATGACAAGACCCGGGCGTTGGCGGTGGAACTCCTCAATGATTGGGAGGCGATCTTCCAGGTGCTCCACCACCCCGAGCTGCCCCTGAGCAACAATGACGCTGAACGGGCCTTGCGCCACTGGGTCATTGCCCGTCGCCTTAGCCACGGCACCCGGACTCCGGTCGGTTCCCGCGCCTTTACCCTGTTGGCCAGTGTGATCGACACCTGCCGGCAACGGGGCCACTCACCCTGGACTTACCTGGTCACGGCGATCGCTGACCGCCGCGCGGGCTTGCCCCTGGCGCCACTGCCCCACCCGGCTGACCTTTACACATACTTGACTCCATCCCTGCCTCACGAAGTATCCTCCGGCGGCGGCCGCAAATACCCCGGCGGATACTCCTCGCGCCAGCCTACCCGCTCCTCGGGACGATAGATGAGATACATCTCGATCGCCACGTCCAGCTTCTGCAAGCCATGCCACAGCACCTCCGTCCCGGGATGGCCGTCGGCCTTGCGCCCCTGGAAGCCCCCCTTGATCGCGATCCAGCGGGTCGCCTCTTGCAGGGTGGGTGGCGTTGCCGGCACGACAGTCGTCTTATGAAACCAGCTAGACAGCGCCTTCCATTCCGGGTCCTGAAAGAACAGGGTGCAGGGCGCGTCAGGGTCCATCCGCCCGAGCAGGGTCAGGTAATAGATGCGCCAGGCCACCACCAGATCGATGGCCAGACAGTTTTCCAGGCGCGCGACGAAGCCCAGTTGGCGCTCCTCGATCTGGCAGCCGGTCTTGAGGGTGCGATGAAACACCTCGATACCCCAGCGGGCGCCATACCAGCGCACCCGCTCCTGGGCCGCCGCCAGGTCGGTGGTGGCGACATTGGTCAGCAACAGCCAGTCCACCCCCTCGCTGCCCGCGGGTGGGGTTGCTTCCCGCAGCGACACCGCCCAGAGCGCGAGCGGCGGTTCCTGAAGATGACGGGGTGGCTTAAGCGTCACCGGCCCAAAGCGCAGCTCCAACTCGGCGGTGCGCGCCGGTTGGGCGCCGCGGCGCGGCAGGGCCAGGGTGAGGCGCCCCGCCACTTCGAGACGCTCCATGTGGTCCCACAAGGGCGTCAGCCGCTCAGCGCTCATCACCTGGCGCTGCCGGCCGCGGTTCGCCCGCACCAACAGGCGCGGACTGGCGGGATCGCGCGCCAGGGCGAACAGTTCGAACAGATCGGCCTCGCGATCGCCGATACTCACCAGGGTGGTGTTCGGCACGCGCGGGGCCATCTCCTGCAAGGTGCGGTAGGCCGCCAGCCATTTACCGCTTTCCCGCACCGCGGGTTCCCGACGGGTCTGATGCTCTGCGGGATCGCGCGCCCAGCACTCGGCGCTCACCACCCCCAGCGGCACGCCCGCGGGGGTGAAGGCATGACTGTTGTGCAGTACCAGGCCCACGGGGCCGCCCTCGACCTTGCTCCCGATCGGTCCCAGCCCCGCCGTATCGCGATGGCCGGTGTAGTTGAGCGTGGTGGTGTCCTGGGGCACCAGCACCAGGGGGTG
>SBFV01000100.1 GCA_006227775.1 Gammaproteobacteria bacterium
TTGGCCCCCATAGTCATCGCTTATCCCTGGCATCCAGGTTGGGGAGCAGGATTTCGGTGGTCATCACCTAACCCCTGGTTTCAGGCCTGCTCGATAGGGAAGGCCAGCACCTGATCGATATGGCTGGCGCCGGTGATGACCATCAGCAGCCGGTCCAGACCAAGGGCGACACCCGCGGCCTCGGGCATTCCGGCGGCCAGAGCGGCAAGAAACCGTTCATCCAAGGGAGGGATGGCCAGTCGGCGTTCCAGACGATGGGCCCGGTCACGCTCGAACCGCCGGCGTTGCTCGCTGGCATCGGTGAGCTCGGCAAAGCCATTAGCCAGCTCCATACCCTCGAGGTAGAGTTCGAAGCGCTCGGCCACGGGGTCGGTGCCTGGTCTAATCCGCGCCAGGGCCGCCTGGCTGGGGGGGTAGTCGCGGATAAAGGTCAGTCGGCCCCGCCCCAACTCCGTCTCCAGGCAGTGGGTGAGGAGCAGGTCGAGCCAGCCGTCACGATCAAGTTCCAGACGTTCCATGCCGGTCAGGCCCCGAGCCAGGGCACAGGCCCTTAGCGCCTCGGGGGAGGCACGGTGGGGATCGAGGCCAAGCTGGTTGAGGAAGAGGTCGCGGTAGGTCAGCACCTCCAACGGCCGTTCGGGCTGGCCCAAAGCCAGCCGCACCAGTTCCGCGACCTCGCTGATCAACCGATCCAGGTCCCAGCCGGGACGATACCATTCCAGCAAGGTGAATTCGGGGTGGTGGCGACGACCGCGCTCGCCATCGCGAAAGACCTTGCAGATCTGGTAGATGGGACCCGAACCCGCGGCCAGCAGCCGCTTCATGGGGAATTCGGGAGAGGTATGCAGCCAGAGTGGCTGTACTCCCGTTGGACCTGTCCAGGCCGTCCGCCAGCTTTCCAGGGCCGGATCAGTCAGGCCGGCATGAGAGGCGATGGGGGTTTCGACCTCCAGCACACCGGCTACCCCGAAGAAGCGACGAATGACGGCGTAAAGCTCGGCCCGGGCCTGGAGTGCCGTAAGGGGTGCCGATGGCAGCCATTCAGATGGACTTGTTTGCGGTCGGCCCCTTTCAGGTAACCAGCAGCAGGAAGAAGTCATGCATCACCCTCGGTAATACCGGCCGGGATTGGAAGCGCAGGGGAGGACGACCATTGGACCTGTCTGCCCATGACCATACCCAAGGGGCAATGCTCGGCCGCGATCGCTGGAGAACCGCACCGCCGACGTGCCTTTGTTACGGCTCATTCCTCCTTGGCGCGGGAGACGTACTCCCCGGAACGGGTATCGACCTTAATGAGCTCGTCGATCTGGACGAAGAGGGGCACGCGCACCACGGCGCCGGTTTCCAGAGTCGCCGGCTTGCCACCACCGCCGGAGGTATCACCCTTGAGACCAGGATCCGTTTCGACGATGCGCAGGATGACGAAGTTGGGTGGCTCTATGGACAGGGGGGCGCCGTTATAGAGGGTGACCTGACACATGTCCTGTTCCTTGATCCACTTGGCGGCGTCACCCACCGCCGCGGCATCGGCGGTCAATTGCTCATAGCTCGCCGGGTCCATGAAGTGCCAGGCGTCGCCGTCGTTGTAGAGATACTGCATCTGGGTATCATGCACATCCGCCGCCTCCACCGACTCGCCGGACTTGAAGGTGCGCTCCACCACGCGGCCGGTCTTGAGGTTACGCACCTTGACGCGGTTGAAGGCCTGGCCCTTACCAGGCTTGACGAACTCGTTCTCGATGATCGCGTATGGATCACCGTCCAGCATGATCTTGAGTCCGCCGCGAAACTCGTTGGTATTGTATGTCGCCATGTCAGTCACTCTTCGAATGGGGTTGAAAAAAAACGTCCTATTATACTCAGGGCAAGCTCCTTTTCCGTGCCCTGCCGTGGCCGAGGGGGAGCCCTGGCAACGGGAACTGCGCGGGGCCTTCACCCGTCCCGCGGAATTGCTTACCTCCCTGGGCCTGGACCCGGCGCTGGCCGACCGGACCGCGGCCCGTTCCTTCCCCTTTCTGGTGCCCCGGGGTTTCGCCTCCCTCATGACCCCCGGGGACCCCGCGGACCCTCTCTTGCGTCAGGTCCTGCCCAGGGCTGAAGAGGGGCGGGATCACCCCGGCTTCACCCCGGACCCAGTGGGTGACAGGCAGGCTCGCCGCGCCCCCGGCCTGCTGGCCAAATACCCGGGTCGCGCCCTGCTGGTGGTCACCGGGGCCTGCGCCCTGCACTGCCGCTACTGCTTTCGCCGCCATTTCCCCTATGACCGGGAGAGCTTGATCCATGACCGCGACCACATCGCCCTTAGCGCCATCGCCCAGGATCCGACGATCAGGGAGGTCATCCTCAGCGGTGGGGATCCCCTCATGCTGGATGATGAAAACCTGCGGGCGCTCTGGCATCGGTTGGAGGCCTTGGGCCAATTGCGTCGGCTGCGCCTGCACAGCCGGCTACTGGTCGTGCTCCCTTCCCGGGTCACGCCCGCCCTCATTGACCTGTTCACCACCCGTCGCCTCCCCCTCGCCATCGTCATCCATGCCAACCATCCCCGGGAATTGAGCGGCGAGGTCCGGGAGACTCTCGCGCGCCTGAAGCGGACCGGGGCGACCCTGCTCAATCAGAGCGTCTTGCTGCGGGGGGTGAACGATGATCCCGACTGCCTGGCGGAACTCAGCGAGTCACTGTTCGCGACCGGGGTCCTGCCCTATTACCTGCATCTGCTCGATCCCGTCGCTGGCGCCGCCCACTTCGAGGTCGCCGATGCCGAGGCACGGGAGATCCTCGCGGGACTGCGGACCTTGCTGCCTGGCTATCTGGTCCCGAAGCTGGTCAGGGAGATCGCCGGGGCCTCCAGCAAGGTACCACTGGTTTGACCCGAGAGCGTCGCAGGCGGTCAGGGGCCAGGCTGGCCTTGCAGCAGTTAAGTACGCATAATGCCGGCCCTAAGATATAAGGTAACCGTTCAGACCCCTTCT
>SBFV01000022.1 GCA_006227775.1 Gammaproteobacteria bacterium
TCCGGGTGACGCGTCTGGCAGGACAGATGGCCGGCGTAATGCAGTTTGGCCAGATCGGGCATGTCGTCTCGGTTCCGAAATGCCGGCATGGCGATGCCGCTGAGGCTGCCGACATAGATGCCAAATCGATCCTGGTCCGGGCGATCGAAGCTGACCGCCGGTTGAGCCTGGGCCCAACCTCGGTAGAGCAGCGCGAGCATGCGATGGTTAAAGATATCCAGAAAACGCTCGAAGCTGGTATCGCCATAGTTGCGTCGCCGGTCGCGCGCATATTCGGTCAGATGCAGCGGCAAGGGGCCATTGGGGCCGAGCAGGCCAAGGAAATAGACTAGCAGGTGGGGGGGACGACCCCCGCGGGAGGGCTCCAGCGCGGCAAGTTCCGAAGGAGCGAAGCGCAGCGAGGACCGTTGACCCAGACGGACGGGATCGTCGGCGGGTCGGGTTGTAGCGCCGATACGTGGCCGGTCCGGCTGGAGGCAATCGAGCCGCCGCAAGGTTTGCAGAAAGCTGAAATCCCACGGGGCGGCAGCGAGGGCCGCCAATAAGGCCTCTCGCTGGTGCTGCTGGTCGGGGTTCTCGTTGGCTGTCATCCCTGGCGGTGGGGCTGCCGCTACAGGGCCGGGCGGCAGCCGAGACTCGCTGGCCATCGCATGACCTCCCCGCGACCCGTGGTGAGTAGGGTCTCGGTAAATGAATTTAGAGTAGCGTATCGGGCGAAAAAGCGGGCCAGCACCGCGCCGAGCAGATAGGCGCCGGTACCCTCAAAGGCGGCCTCGTCGCACTCCAGCCCGATCTCCAGGCCGCGACCATAGGTAACCGGATGCACTCCGGGGAGTCGCCGGACGATCGGGCGTGACGAAACCCGGCGCAGACCCTCGAGTTGCTTGCGCTGGTCCCTGTCGGTCAGGTCGCAATAAAGCCCCAACAGGCTTCGCAGCGCGGCGGCACCCGAACCGCCATCGGTATCGGCAAGGGACAAATAATTCAGCGATAGATGGCTGATGAGTCGCCAGGCGGTATCACCCTGGGCATGAGAGGGCCGAGGTGGGGTCGGACCGGCGCGCACCCGCAGGGCCTGCACGGGTGCTCCGGATTCCAGGGTGAAATCGGTTTTGCCGATCCCCACGGGCAGATGCAGCGGCAGATCGCGGTTGGTACAAAGCCCGGTCACCGCTAGTTGACGCAAATCACCCGCCCAGGGGGCAGCGGCCCTATCCACCAGGTTGATAAAGACTTCGCTACCGACATAGCTGGAACGGGGTCCCTGCTGCCGCTGACGTGACGAGAGACGCCGCGGCAACCGGTGTACGCTGTAGTAAGCGGGTTGGTGCCCGCTCCAATCCACTTGGTTGGACGGCATATAGAAAGGCAGAAAGTCCTGGACTTCCGCCTGGCTGGTCCCATAACCCGTAACACTGTCGACTCGGTAGACCTCGAAGTCCATCGGGCGCGTACGGTCGGGGAGGAGGTGATACTCGGGGCCACCGCTACCGAGGTGGATGCGGTCGAAGCGCTTGGGGAAGAGGTTGATGGCCGGAGTGCAATGGAGGAGGAAGTTGGCGACATCCAGAATCCGCTCCAGAATGGGCGCCGGCTGCCGTAGGAGAAGGATCAGGTCCACCTCCGTGGCGGAGAGACGCCGCAAGACAGGCCCCAGCCCGTCGATCGCGAGGAAAAGATAGCGCTGGGGAAAGGCGAAATATTCGTGGATGTTGCGATAACCCTGAAATGAAACGGGACTGTAGGGCAGGAGGGCCTCCTCGTCATTGAAGCCGAGGGGCCGGACCGCGGAGGCGGGCAGGGTCTCGATCCAGGGCAAGGGGCGCGCCGTCGGCTGCACCAGGACCCCGACGATATCGCCGAGCAGTCGCGCATACAACTCGAACGGTAGTTGATCCGCCCCTTGCAAAAACAAGACCAGCCGGAACCGCTCCGGATCGTCCGGGGAGAGTTGATCGAAGGTTAAACCGGCCGTGGTGCGCAGCCGCAAGCGGATCCCCGCCTTGCTGCGCTGAAGTATCCCCAGATCGGGTTGCGCCACCGGCCCCCCGTGGTCGAAATACTCCGCCGCGGCTACCGCCAGCGGCCAAAGCCGGACCGGATGGGCGGTGCGATATTCGCAGGGGGTTTGTGCTTGAATGCCAAGGGTGCCACGCAGGGCTGTTCCCCGGGGGATGTCGAAACCCTCCGCCAGTCTGCCTTCGTTCAGATCGGGCTGAAATTCGACAACGGCCATGGAGGGGGTCGGCGCGAGATAGTGCGGATAGACCATCTCCAGGAAATGCTGGGTGAAGGCGGGAAACTCCGCGTCGATCTTCAACTGCACCCGGGCGGCGAGGAAGGCGAAGCCCTCCAACAGCCGCTCGACATAGGGATCCGCACACTCGAAGCTCTCCAGCCCCAGGCGGGCGGCGATCTTGGGAAATTCAGCGGCGAACTCGCTGCCCATCTCGCGCATGAACCGCAGTTCGCGGTTGTAGTAATCGAGCAGGCGGGGATCCATGGAATCTTTGCCTAACCGGCCTGGGGACTGATCCTGACATCGCCGAGATCAAGATCGATTTCCGTCTTGAGATAGAGGCGCAGCGGCGTTGGTTGGGCCCAGAGGTCGCCCTCGATCAGAAAGGTCAGGGCGTTGTGGCTCATCTGACTCTCGTTGACGTCCAGCCGGACCTTCAGGGTGTGGGGCAATATCCTGGGCTCGAATTGCGCGATGGACTGACGCAGGGCACGCTCAAGAGATGCCCCGTCGGTAGTGGAAATCATCCGTCCGGAGAGTTCGGGAACACCGAAATTGAGCACCGACTCCGCGACCAGTGGATAGGCCGCCAGGCTCTGGGCTGATGCCAGGTTGGTCGTGTTAAGCAGCCAGCCCAGATCACGCAACACCGTCTCGCGAAAACGCACCAGTGAGAACTCGCGCATCGCCCGCGACTCCTGCGTCGTCCCCGGCTCGTCATCGCTGAGCCGATC
>SBFV01000120.1 GCA_006227775.1 Gammaproteobacteria bacterium
GCCATGCCTGGCCCCATCCCGCCGGAGCCAGTCCGATGACGACCGTCGTGTATTGCCATGGTTTCGCCAGCGGTCCCCAGGGACCCAGTCCCAAGACGGACCTGATCCGTGCGCTGGGGCATGACGTGGCCCTGATCGCCACCAATGGCGACTACCGGCCCGCCGGCTATCGGGCGGCCTGTGCTCGACTACCGGCTGGCCCGGGACGGGGCGGGCGCGGCGGGCGTGGTGTCCCGCGCCGTCAGGGCCCCCAGACGGTCCCGCGCCTCATCCCCCAACAACCGCACCCCTTCCGGCAGGAACTGGCGACCAAAGTGCTCGGCGTCCAGGCTCGCGGGCAGGGGGTAGACGCGGATGTCATCCTCCCGCCCATCGATGATGCGGTCCAGTTGGCCCAGCAGACGATCCAGGCCGGCCGGGGTGTCCAGCAGCAGGAAGACGGAATACTGCAACGCCAAGCCGCGCTTACTGACCTGGCGATGGACCTTGACCAAACGCTTGGGATGGGCGATGTCATAGGCGAGCAGAAAGAGTTGGGGGGCGTGGATGGCCATGGCGTTTCCGGTCGCTTAGCGCTGTTTATCTGACGCGGCGGTCTCTTGCGGTCTGGTCGGGCGGATTTCCCCGGGCGCGCTGGCGCATGACCCGCATCCCGCCAGCCGATACCCACCCCGCCGGGTCGATGCCACGGGCGCGCTGGCGCAGGGTAGCGGATGCCCAGGCGCGCCTCAGGTCTCGTGGATCAGCCAGCGATGCAGGCTGCCGGTGATCTCGCGGCCATGATGCGCCGCCCGGCTGGCCTTGCTCTCGAACAGGCGCACCACCTCGGCGTGGACCGCCGGCCGCAGGGGCTCGCCCTTATCCTGGGCCGCCAGCCAGCGCCGCCGCAGCCAACCCAGACGGGCCGGCTCCAGGTACCACATCAGCAGCCCCGACAGATCGCGGGCCAGGGCCGGCGCCCCCGCCTGGGCCAGTTCGGTGTTGGCGCCCAGCCCCAGGTCCTGCAGATGGGACTGCATCCAGCCATGGGCGATCCCGCGCAGCCACTGGCGGCCGCGGCTCTCCTCCCGCTCCCCGGCATAACGCACCGCCCGCTCCCGCAGGTGCGCCCGGCAGCGCCCCGGCTCCCGCTCGACGATGGGCACGTTCAGCCGGGCGCCCGCCCACCAGGCCACCCGCTGTTCGTAGCTCAGGCGCCAGTGCTCGTAGCGCCCCAGGGCCTGAGGTAGCAGCAAAAATTCCACCAGCCGGCTGCTCAGATCATCCACCGCGCCCGGTCGGCCGAGCAGGCGCGCCACCACCTCGCCCAGATCGTCGACGAAGAGCACGCCGATGCCCTGGTGGGCGCAGGCCAACAGCGCCTCCGTGGACCAGCGCGCCGCCTCGGTGCAATGGATGCGGGACAGGCGGCGCAGGGGAAAGAGTTGCTCCGCCTGCTCCCCGCGCTGCACGCACAGGGCGGGACCATCCAGGCAGACATGGGTCTCCGCCCCTGGGGCGATGTAGAGGGGGCGGGCATCGGCCGCGATCGGTGGCCGAGGATGAGCGGTGGGCGCGGCCGCGGCGCGCTTGGCGGTGACGACGATCATGCTCCCTCCCCCGTGAAAGCAATCTGGCCCCGCCCCAACAGGCCCTGAGCCAGACCATTGGACAGCCGGCGCAGCCGCCGGCGCTGCGGCCGCGCGAAGGGCTCGAAGGCGGCATAGAAATGTTCGCGCCCCGCCTTACCCAACAGGCACGACGCCGCCGCCTGGTCGAAATGATCCGCCGTCAAGCGCCGCTCACGGAACAGGGACCAGACCCAGAGATCCACCCACGGCCGCAGCGGCTCCACCAGGTCGCAGGCCAGGGACTCCCGTCCATACTCCAGGTCATGGAAGAAGCCGATGAGCGGGTCCAGGCCCGCGTTATGGCAAGCGCGCACCGCCTCGCAGTGGACCAGGGTATAGGCCAGCGACAGAACGGCGTTGACCGGATCGCGCGGTGGCCGCCGGTTGCGGCCGCTGAAGTTCAGCGCGGGAGCGAAGAGACAGGTCAGGGCCTGGAAATAGGCCGCCGCCGCCGCGCCCTCCACCCCACGCAGGCTCTCCAGGCTCAGGGTCGGGACGGCGGCGATATGGCCCAAGGCCTGGTTAAGGCGCTCCAAGCCGACCGTCAGGGGGCGGCGCTGGTCCGGCCGCGCCTCCCGCGCCTGACGCAGCAATCGCGCCTGCCCCTTCAGCTTGGCCCGCACCAGCAACCGCGCCCAGTGGCGCCGCCAGTCCGCATCCCCATAAGCGCGATACTGGCCAAGGCGTCGGGCGGCGTCGCCATGACTTTTGCCATGGACCAGGGCGACGGCACCGCCGAAGCGCCCGCCATGGATCTGGATGGCGATACCCTCATCCGCCAGCCGCGCCAGCAGACTGGACTCCAAGGCCACCGCGCTGCGCATCACCACCCGCTCCAGCAGGTGCAAGGGCACGGTGCCATGACGCTCCCCGCCCGCATAGATGACCAGGGCACGCCCCTCCAGCTTGAGGGCCAAGTCCCGACGATCGAGATAAAGGGTGGACATCGCAGGCTCCTCACCAGTCATCCAACGTAAAACCAAGGGGGGTCCTGGGGTGTGACGGCCTTGCCGCGGGTGCGGATCTTGCCGCGCGGGTCCAGGCGCAGGATCAGGAATCGATCTTCCTCGGGGTCCAACAAATCGCGCATGCGCCGGTGCAACTCCTGCCGCTCGGACGGCGTCAGGAAACACTCGAAGACGGACTTTTGGCGACCGCTGGCGTACTCCTTGAGAATCTTCAGCGCCTCGCGCAAGCGGACGCTGTTGGAGACGTCATAAGCGGCGATATGGAGGGCTCGATTTGTCATGCGCAAAGCCTGACACAGGATCGCCCGCGGCGCCGGGACCGCAAGCTTGTGGGCTGTGGGTCCCTGGTTGCGGTTGGTGCGGGGCAACGTTCGACAGGAACGTCAAGA
>SBFV01000279.1 GCA_006227775.1 Gammaproteobacteria bacterium
TCGAAGGCCTGCTCCACCGCGGCGAACAGCGTCTGGTCGTGGATCATGGGGTAGGTCAGCATCTCGTTGTGGTTCAGCTTGACCAGGAAGGGGATTTTATGGGCATACCGCCGGCTGACGCTCCCCAGCACGCCCAGGGTGGACGCCACGGCGTTACAGCCCCCCGCCAGGGCCAGTTCGACGATGTTGGCGGGGTCGAAGTAGAGGGGGTTCGGGGCGAAGGAAGCCCCGCCGGAGTGCTCGACCCCCTGATCCACCGGCAGGATGGACAGATAGCCCGTATTGGCCAGGCGGCCCTGACCGAACATGGCCTGGAAGTTACGGAGCACGCCGGGGCGGCGGTCGGATTGGACCAGGACCCGCTCGACGAAATCGGGTCCGGGCAAATGGAGCAGGTTGGCGGGGATACCCTCGCACCGGTGACCCAGCAGGTCTTCCGCCTCGTCTCCCAATAATGTGACGATATCGGTCATCATCGTTTCCTCCTGGTTGAAAGGAAATCCGGACTGGCGAGACACCGCCAGCCGGTGTTGCCATAATCGCGCCCTTTACCCCCCTTGCACGAACTATAGACCCTGATCGCCCCCTTGGGGGCTGATCCACCCAAAGGGGACGGGAGCCGGGGACGGCGGCGGGGGGGTAACCTGGCGAGGAGTGAGAAAGCGATCATGCACAAGCCGGAGTTGGATCGCCTGGCCATCGGGCTCATGGTCGTCCTCTGTACGATCTGGGGCTTGCAGCAAGTGGCCATCAAGGTCGCCAACGCGGGCATCTCCCCGGTGTGGCAGGCGGGGCTACGCTCGCTGGGGGCGACCGCCCTCATCGGTCTCTGGGCCCTCGCGCGGGGGGTGAGACTCTTCGAACGGGACGGGACCGGCTGGCCGGGGCTGGCCGCCGGCTTGATGTTCGCGCTGGAATTCGCGCTCATCTTCATCGGTCTGGACTATACGCCGGCCTCACGGGGGGTGATCTTTCTCTACACCGCCCCCTTCTTCGTCGCCCTGGGCGCGCGCTGGTTTCTGCCCGGCGAGCGATTACACGCGGCCCAATGGTGGGGGATGGGCCTGGCCTTTTCCGGAGTGGTGGTGCTCTTCGGCGAGCACCTCTGGCTACCGGCGGACCAGGCCTGGAAAGGGGATCTGATGATCCTGGCGGCGGCGGTGCTGTGGGCGGCCACCACCCTGACGGTGAAGGCCAGTGCCCTGCGGCGGGCCTCGGCGGAGAAGGTGCTGCTCTATCAACTGGCGATCTCGGCCGCCCTCCTGCCCCCCCTGTCCCTGGCCCTGGGGGAGCCCGGGGTCTTCGCCCCGACGCTGCTGGTGTGGGCGAACGTCGCCTTCCAGGCGGTTATCGTGGCGGGGATCTCCTACCTGGCCTGGTTCTGGCTGATCCGCCACTACCCGGCCACGCGGCTATCCTCCTTTTCCTTTCTGACCCCGGTGATGGGAGTCCTGGCGGGGGGGCTCATCCTCGACGAGCCCCTGACGACGACGGTCTTCACCGCCCTCGTCCTGGTCGGGGCCGGGATCTGGATCGCCAACCGGCCATCGCACAAGACCACTGGGCGGTAGGGGTCTTCGCGCTCGGTGGTTCCAGCGAAAATCCATTTTCGGCGCTTCCGGGTCGGGGACTTCTGGCCGGGGACGCCGTGAATCCGTCCCTGGAGGACTGACGACCGCTTCCTTGCGGTCGACACCCCCGCCAGACACCCCCCTGACCCTCCGCTTAGCCGCCCTGCTCAGTCGAAGGTGCCTTGGTCGAGCCTGCCGGGGAGATCTGGGGTCACCTCGTCGAACCGCAGGATGCGTTTGCCGGCGTGGTCGCGCAGGAATTCCTGGGCGTCCTCCTCGGTGGCCAGGGGCACCAGTTCGTGACCCATGGGCCCCGTGACGTCGGAGCCGATGACATACCATGCCTCCCGGGCGGGAATGCGGCTGAGGCCGTAATACTCCGTCACGGCGATGGCGGTCATGTCTTCGGCCCGGTGGCCGGGGGCCCAGCGTGGCAGGTCGAAGAGGTACTTGAAGAGGTCCTTGGCGCCATCGAAGTGATGGGCATGGCCATCGCGATAGAGGACCGTCGCGATCCAGGCTGGATATTTGGCGACGAACATGCCACAGACGGGACAGGTGTCCTTGGGTCCCGGTGCCGGCACCTGGAGGGTTTCCGCCTCAGCCAGCGGGCAAAGGGAACAGAACAGCAGCAGGGCCAGGAAGGCCGAAGGGCGGAAAACGGCTGACATGGGCGAGTCCTGGGGGCTAAGAGGTCTTGATCAGCTCTTTTGCAGCATGGACTGACGTTTTTCCGCCCGATTCTTCCGCACCCGGGCGGTGTCCGCCGCCATGTCGAGATAGGTTGCCTTGAGGGCCTCGTCGAAGTTGGCGAGGGTGCCGCCTTCCTTGGCCATCGCGGCCTCGGCCTTGGCCTTGTCGGCGAAGGCCACCTTGGAATTGGCGGTCATGGTGCCCTTGAGCTTGCTCCCGACAACATAGCTGGCCTTGTCCACCAGGACCAGGGGCTTGATCTCCGCGGAGGAGCCGAAGTCCGCCGCGTAGATCGCCTTGGGACCGCGGTCAATGTTGAGGCTGAGGCTGATGGCCAGGCAGTGGATGGAGCAGGTGCCATCCACCAGGTTGTCGTCGTACTGGACCAGGTGGCGGCTGTAGTGATACTGGCTACGATCCATGCCGCAGTAGGGGCACTTGGGATATTTTTTCAATTCATCCGTCAGCGGGTCGGGGTCCGGCTGGGTACGGGGGATGAACTGGAGGGGTGTGCCATCGCCCTCGCAGGCCGTGCCGCTGGCCGGCAGCCAGCCCTTGCCAGGCATGAAGGCGCCGATGGTGGCCGCATCGGCGGCCAGTACCGGCGCCCCCAAGGCGGCGAGGCCCAGGGCCCCGCCCAGGGTACCCAGGGTCTTGAGGGCGGCACGGCGCCCCTGGTCGTGAGCTTGGTCATGGTGTTCACACATTGGATTTGCTCCTGTCGTGATGGTAAGGAGGGGACATGCCCCAAGGCACGGGGATTGCGTTCGAACCTTGCATCGGGCCAACGCTCCCCCCGCGGGGAATCGCAACCGGGATAGGACCGAAACCTGGCTGGGATCGGAAACTGGATAGGATCGGAACCTCGCTGGCAGCGCAGCCGGGCGCCGCGACGACCGCGGGTAGTGGGATCGGTTTACCCATTCGCCAGCCCGCGCATGATGTCGAAGAAGAGGTAGCCCTCGTACAGGGTCCAAAGTCCCATGAGCGCCACCAGGCCTCCCGCCAGGCGGGTGGCGAGGCGCCGGACCCGGGCGCCAATGAAGGCCCCCGCCCACGTGACGGCGACCATCATGGGCAAGGTGCCGAGGCCAAAGGCCAGCATGAACAGGGCGGCCCGCCCGGGATCGCCCAGGGTCGCGGCCTTGATGGCGACGGAAAAGACCAGACTGCACGGGACCAGGCCATTGAGGGTGCCCAGCAGCAGCGGTGCCCAGGGACGTTGGGACCCTATCCGCGGTTCCAGCCGGACCACCGGGGGCACGGAGGCGCTCGGCGTTGGCCGCCTCCACGGCGCCAGGGCCATTCTCAGCCCCAGGGCCAGGATAAGCAGGCCCGTCCCGATCATCAGCAGGCCCTGCCCCTTGCCCACCCAGCCGGATTGCGCCAGTACCCGCCCGGCCCAGGCACCCCCCGCCCCCAGGATCAGGTAGAGGGTCAGACGGCTGGCGTGGTAGGCGATCTGGGCGGCGAGGTCGGGGGGCAGCCGGCGCTGGGCGAAATAGCCGCCGGCCAGTCCCCCGCACATACCCAGGCAGTGGAGTGCGCCGAAAAGGCCGGTGGCGAAGGCCATCAGCAGGGTCAGTTCACCGCTCACCCCGGCCTCTCCGTGACGGCGGGATTCACAGCATCTCCCGGACGATTTTGGCGAAGAGGTCCGGTGACGCCTCCCCCAGGATGCGGGTGTGGATCTTGCCAGCGCGATCGATGAAATAGGTGGTCGGCAGACCGGAGACGCCATAGGTCCGGGCGAGGGCGCCCTCCTCGTCGAGGAGGATCTCGTAGGAGATACCCAGCCCAGCGACGAAGCGGGCGGCGGTCTCCCGGTCCTGACGGACGTTCACCGCCAGCACCCGCAGACCCTGGGCCTTCAGTTCCTGGTAGATCGGTTCGATATCCCGCATCTCGGGGGCGCAGAAGGGGCACCAGTCAGCCCAGAAACGCAGGGCTACCACCCGACCTTGCAGGTCGGCCGGGAAATGGATGGACTCGCCCGCCAGGTCCGGCAAGGTAAAGGCGGGGGCGGGCTGCTGGTTTTCCAGTTTGGGGGCTTCCGCCTCGCAGCCAGTCAGCCCTAGGGCGGGTGGCAAGAGGAAGAGCCAAAGCGGCGGCAAGATCCGCAACAGGCGCGATAAATGAGGCATGGCTATCCGCTTCCCAGAAGGACGAGGTTCGAGCGCAGCACCAGCCAAGTCGCCACGCCATGGAAGATCGCAAACAATATCAGGGCCATGCCCGCCAATCGCCGGCCCTCGGCGGCGATGATCCCCTCCAGGCTCGGCACCCGGCGCCAGGTGGTCATGAGCCCCACGCCCAAGGCCAGGGCGGTGGCGGCGAAGAGGGGCGGGTAGAGGGCATAGCCCACCAGGTCATGGCCGGTCTTGAGCAGGCAGAAGGGGCAGTGATGATGGGGGTGCTCGTAGACGTAAAGGGCGACGCCGGAGACGATGGCCACCAGGGCGACGCCAAAGCCGAAGGCCGCCGCCAGCGCGAAGAGGTGACCGCCCCAGCCCCGCCAGCGGTAGATCAGCCCGCTCGCCAGGACCGTCAGGCCGCTCAGATAGAGGGCGGTCAGGCTGACGGCGGGATCGATGCCCGCCAGTTCCGCCGCCACCCCTTTGGAGTCCGGCCCGAACAGGGCACCGCAGCAGGAGGTGATGAGGTCCGGGTTGAGGCCGGCGAAAAATTGCCCCTGTACCAGCGCCTCCGCCAGGGCCAGGGGGGCGATGAGCAGGAGCAGGGCATACTTGGGACGGACCAGAGGGTAATCCGGGGCCCGGTTGTCCACCCGGTTGAGGAGCAGCCAGGCGGCCCCGGCGAAGAACAGGGCCATCTTCAGGTAGAGGGCGGGCCAGCCCCAGGCGTTGGCATTGAGCACGCCGGTGGCGCACATGGCGCCGACGAATTGGCTGGAGAGTTGCTCGGCGTGGTAGACGAACAGCAGCAGGGACAGCAGACTGGCCCCGAAGACCCAGGCGACCAGGCTGGCCACCAGATAGGTCCGCCGTTCCAGTTCCAGTTGGCGCTCGCTACCGCTGTTCAGGTCCCAGTGGCGCAGGATGCGCAGGGCGAAACCGGATGCCAACAGCAGCAGACTGGCCTGGGTCAGGGAGGCCAGGGTCAGGGCGAGGAGGGCGGGGGAGAGCGGCATGGGGGGGTCAGTTCATCGCCGAGCGAGGGTCCATGGCTCGGGTCGGGTAGCCATCGCCGGAATGTCTGGCGGACGGAGAGGTCATGGCCATCAGGCCAGGCGCCCGTCGCGCAATTCGACGACCCGCGAGACCCGGGCATGATCGAAGACCAGGGGGTCGTGGGAACTGATGAGGACCCCCTTGCCCTGATCCGCCAGGTCGCCGATCAGGGCCAGCAGCTCCCGGGAGAGCTGACTGTCCAGGTTGGCGGTGGGCTCGTCGGCGATGAGGATGCGCGGGCGGTTGATCAGGGCGCGGCAGATGGCGGTGCGCTGGGCCTCGCCCCCGGACAGCCACTCCGCCTGGTTGTTGGCGCGTTCCGCCAGGTGGAACTGGCGCAGCAGGTCCAGGGCGCGGTCGCGCAGGGTCGAGGGGGCCGGGGCCAGGGGATAGGCCGGCAGCATGACGTTTTCCAGCACCGTCAGGCCCCGGATCAGATTGAAGCGCTGGAAGATGAAGCCAAAGGTGTCACGCCGGACCGCCGTCATGAAGCGTTCCGGCAGGTTGGAGATCAGCCGCCCCTCCAGGTGAATGCGGCCGCTGGTGGGCCGGGACAGGCAGCCGATCATGGCCAGTAGGCTGGTCTTGCCGGAGCCGCTCGGACCCTTGAAGACGGTGATGCCACGGGTGTCCAGTTCCAGGCTCAGGTCCCGCACCGCCCGCACCTCGTTGTGGCGGCCCTGGTTGAAGACCTTGCTGACCTGAGCGAGACGGATCATCGCATCACCTGGTCCGGGTCCGTGATGGCCGCGCGCCAGATGGGGACGATGGTCGCCACCGTGTAGGGGAAGACGGTGAAGAAAAACAGGGTGGCGACCTGAAGGCCGTCGACGAAGGGCAGGGGGCTGAAGTCCGGGTAGAGTACCGCCCAGCCCTTGAGCACCGGGGCGAAGAGGGTGGCGGCGAAGAAAAAGACATGGACGTAGGCCAGGAGATAGCCCGCCAGGAAGGCCGTCAGGGACAGGGCCGCCCCCTCCCAGAACTTCATCCGCAGCACGTCGCCGGTTTCCCAGCCGATGGCCTTGAGGATGCCGATCTCCCGGCGTTCCTCGGCGCTCAGCCCCGCCGCCCGGTCGAAGGCGAAGATGACGAAGGCCAGCAGGGCCCCGGTGAGGAGGACGATGACCACCCCCTGCCGCCAGCCGAAGAGGGCATCGTAGGTGCGCAGGATCTCCTCGCGGAGGATGGGGCGCGTATCGGGCAGGGCGAGGGCGATCTTCTCCGCCACCTTGCGCACTTCGCTGGGATTGGGCACCCGCAGGACGATATCGGTGTAGCGGTCGGCGGGAAAGGCGAAGAAGCGACGGAAGTCCTCGGGACCCAGCAGGATGAGATCGCTGGCGACCAGTTCGGTGTCCGCTTCCAGCAGGGCCGCGACCTTGAAGGAAAAGGGCTCGCCCCGGGCGGATCTCAGGCTGAGGTAATCCCCCACCCCCAGTCCCCGGGCCCGGGCGACCCCGGTGCCCAGTATCACATCGCCGGGAGCCGGCGGGTCCTGGCGTGGCACCAGCAGGGTGTAGTTGGCCTTGACCGCCGGATCGTAGAAGTATCCCCACAGGCGCCCATAGGACTCGCTGACGCCTCGGAGCCGGCCGAGCCGGTGGAGATAATCGGCGGGCATGAGCTCGTGGCGCCCCGCCAGCAACCGCTGGACGATCAACTCCGGGGACTCCGCCAGCACCAGGGCCGCCTCCCGTCGCAGGGACTGCGTGAAGAGCAGGGTGGAGGCCAGCAGGAAGACGATCAGGGTGTAGACCAGCAGCAGGGCCAGGTGCTTGCCGGGCCGTCGCGCCAGGGACGACAGGCTGTAGTCCAGCAGGTAACGCTGGCGCCGGAGGAGGGCCCTCATGACCGCTCCCCCTGGCCGGTAGCGCCAGGGGCGGCGGCCGGCGCCGGCCACTCCGGCTCCCGCAACACCGACTCCGAGGGCTCCAGCGCGGCTGGCCAGCCGGATCCGGCCGGGGCCGGCACCAGAGACCCGGTGGGGAAATGCTCGAGGGCCAGGGGATGGTCCTGGAAGGCGCCGTGCAGATCCGCCTGGCTGGGGTGACGGGTGTAGCGGGCCTCGGTGAACAAGGCCAGATCGGTCAGGTCCAGGCGCGCCACCAGGTTGCGACGCTCGCTCAATTCCTCGCCCGCCGCGCGTGTCGCCACCGCGGCATGGACGAAGGTCAGGACGCAGAGCAGGAGGCTCAGACCCAGGGTCCAGAGGAAAGGTCCGGATTTGCGCCAAGGGGCATGGATGCTGCTGGAGTTGGCCATGTTCATTGCGCCGCTGGGCCGTCAGGGAGCCTCACCATTCACACTCCTCTCCCCAACCCTCAGCCGCAAGGGGGGGAGGGAGCTGGGGGAACAGCCGCTGGTCTGACTCCCCCTCCCCCTGGCGGGAGGGGATTGGGGGGAGGGGGTGAATGCTACGCAAGGAGCGAACCCAACAAACCAACCTTGGGTTGGAACCTAAGTAGCGCGGGCAAGTGTAGCGATCCCAACCGCGCCGCCAATGGATCTAGATCAAGGCGGGGGGCGATTGGGTGAGGTCCAGCGGTGACTGGGGCAAATCCCCCAGTCAGGAAATTGGCTCTCCCCGTCTATAATGCGGCCAGCCGGGTCGGCCCGGACCCGGCGAGCAACCAGGGGAGGCGTTAGCCTATGCGGGGTCAGGATTCACGCCCAGGCCAAGGGGCCGCGGCGGTGCCGCGCGCCGATGATCCGGCTGACCAGGTGGGGGCGGAACGGGATTGGCGCGTCTTGCCTGATGCCAGGGCGGTGGCCGGGGCCGCGGTCGAATGCCTGCTCGCTGCCGCCCGTGACGCCATCGCGGCGCGGGGGTGTTTTCGGGTGGTGCTGGCCGGGGGACGGACGCCGGAGGCGACCTATCGCCTGCTGGCCGAACGGGAGGCCGATTGGGAGCGCTGGGAAATCTATCTGGGCGACGAGCGCTGCCTGCCGCCGGATCATGCCGA
>SBFV01000297.1 GCA_006227775.1 Gammaproteobacteria bacterium
GCCCATGTCCGGCTGGGGGGCGAGGTCCTTGACGGTGAGGCGGAGGGCTTCTGGCGGGCGGTGCGCGAATTGAGACACCCCTTCTTTCGGCAAGGTTCGGCCTATCAGCCAGCAACGGCCCACCAGCCAGGAATGACCCACCAGCCAGGACTGGCCCGCCAGACCGGAACGGCCTATCAGCCAGGAGCGGCGCCCCCCCTCTGGCGCCTCTCCCTGCCACCCGCGACGCCCCATGACCCCGCCCTGGGTCCCCAGTTCATCGATTGGGGCGGCGCCCTGCGCTGGGTGCATGGCGAAGATCCGCTCTGGTCGGTCGCCCAGGCCGCCGGGGGTCATGCCAGTCGCTATGGCCTGACCTTTGCCCGCGAGGATGCCGGAGCGGCGGGGGGGGATGACGCGGACGCCGCTGGGGCCGCTGGTGCCACTGATGTGTCTGGCACCCGAGGACCTGGCGCGGGGCCTGATCGGGCAAAGGAGCGAGAGACAGTCGACATGGCGGGCGGCGCCGTCTTCCAGCCGCTGCCGCCCGCCCTGCTCGCCCTGCACCGGCGCCTCAAGGCCGCCCTCGATCCAGTGGGCATCCTCAATCCCGGCCGTCTCTACCCGGAGCTGTAGCCATGCAGACCCGACTGGCCGATTTCATCCGCGACAGCCATGAGGGCCGGGAGGCCGACGCCATCCTGCGCACCTGCGTCCACTGCGGCTTCTGCACCGCCACCTGCCCCACCTATCAGCTCCTTGGCGACGAACTGGACGGCCCCCGGGGCCGCATCTATCTGATCAAGCAGGTGCTGGAGGGCCAGGCCCCCAGCCGCAAGACCCAGCTCCACCTGGATCGGTGCCTGACCTGTCGTTCCTGCGAGACCACCTGCCCCTCCGGCGTGCGCTATGGCCGCCTGGTGGACATCGGCCGCGCCACGGTCGAGGCGGCCGTCCCGCGTCCCACGGGCGAGCGGCTGTCCCGCCGCCTGCTGCGCTGGCTGGTGCCTTACCCGCGCCGCTTCGGCCCTCTGCTGCGGCTGGGACAGACGTTCCGCCCCTTGCTCCCCGCAACCCTGCGCGCCAAGGTACCGCCTCGTCGTGTCGCCGGCCCCTGGCCCGACCGCCCGCATCCCCGCACCCTGGTCGCCCTGGCCGGATGCGCCCAGGCGGCGATGACGCCGGACACCAACGCCGCCACCGCGCGCATCCTCGACCACCTTGGCATCCGTCTGGTCGAGGCCCCCCAGGCTGGCTGCTGCGGCGCCCTCCCGCACCACCTGGCCGCCGAGGAGGAGGCACTGGGCCTGGTTCGGCGCAATATCGACGCCTGGTGGCCCCTGGTCGCGGGCGGCGCCGAGGCCATCCTGGTCACCGCCAGCGGTTGCGGCACCATGGTCAAGGACTACGGCACCCTGCTCGCCCCTGACCCGGCCTACGCCGCCAAGGCCGCGCGCATCGCCGCCCTGACCCGGGACCCCGGCGAGGTGCTGGCGGAGGAACTGGCTAGACCGGAAGCGGCCCCGCTCCTGGCGGCGATACGGGCCCGGGTCCTGGCCCAGGGCGGCGTCGAGGGCCAGCCGGGGCCGTCGGCACCCACCAGTGGCCGCCGCATCGCCTTCCACTCCCCGTGCAGCCTGCAACATGGCCAAAAACTGCCCGGCCTGGTCGAGGGCCTCCTGATCAAGCTGGGCTTCGAGCTGACCCCGGTGGCGGACGGCCACCTCTGCTGCGGGTCCGCGGGCAGTTATTCCCTGCTGCAACCGGAACTCTCCCGCCGCCTGCGTGACAACAAGTTGGCCAGCCTCACCGCCGGCGACCCCACCTGCATCGCCACCGCCAACATTGGCTGCCAGGTCCACCTGGAAGCAGGCTCCGCCATACCCGTGCGCCACTGGCTGGAACTGGTTGACGAAGCCTTGTCCGGTTTCGGGCAAGGGGAGGCCAGGTAAGGGGGCGGCGGGCAAGACAACCAAGCTGAGTCCAGACCGGTGCAATCCCAGGGTGATATGTCATGACGGAAAATAGACAAGGTCTATGCCAAGGCGGTGCGCGACACGGCCATTGAAACCGACCTGGAACGGCACATCTTCCCGGTCGCCTGTCCCTACCAGCTCGCGGAGATCCTCGACGAGGACTGGCTGCCGGGGGATTGACCCTGCCGCCGTCATCCTTGGCGATAGTGCGGTCGAACTGGAGCCGGCGAGCCTGCACGGTTATACCGTGGCAATCAACACCCAGGAACCTAACTAACTATGCGCCCGACCCGACCCGCGCCCGCAAGCTGTTTCGTGTTTTCCAGCTTCGTGCTGGCGCAGGCGGGTGAGCTTAATCGTTAGGCATCACGGGGAGACGTCATGCCCACATTCACCCGCAACGGCTTCTCCACTTACTACGAGGACTCTGGTTCCGGCGATCCCGTAGTTTTTATCTGCGGACTGAGTACGGATCTCCAATTCTGGCGGTTCCAGGTGCCAGAATTGTCGAAGACATACCGAGTCATCACCTTCGACAATCGTGGGGCCGGTCGGACGGACGCGCCCGACGAGCCCTACACCATCGTCCAGATGGCCAACGACCTGGACGCCCTGCTCGGTTACCTCGCGATCGAGAGTGCCAGTGTCGTGGGCTGGAGCATGGGAGGCGTGATTGCGCAGACCTTGGCTCGCGCGAATCCGTGGCGCGTCGGACAACTTCTCCTGCTGAGCACCTTCGTCGCCCCGGACGGGTACTTGAAGGCCGCCATCTCCAATTGGGTGAACATGCGTCGGGCGATGCCGTTCGAGCTTGTAGCGCGTCACGTCGCGCGCATGGTTTACAGCCCAGCGCTGGCGAACAACCCAACGGCTTACGAGGCATTCATCCAGGTCATGGTGAACAATCCATATCGACAGACGGATCATGGGTTCTTCCGCCAGGCTGAGGGCTTACTCGCCTATCGGGTCGAAGGCGCCCCCGTGCCGCCC
>SBFV01000058.1 GCA_006227775.1 Gammaproteobacteria bacterium
GGTTGCCGATGGTGACGCCCTGGCGCAGGGTGCAGTTGGCCCCCAGCCGCACCCCGGAGTGGATGAAGATATTGCCGAAATGGTAGATGCGCAGACCGGGGCCGATCTCGGTGGCCTTGGTGAAACTGACCCCGGTCAGGGTCTCCACCAACCGGAATAGCAGCCAGTACAGCCGGTCCAGCAGCCAGCGCGAGACCCCGGGCGGGCGGCGGTCATTCCAGCGGCCGAAACGATAGACCGCGATGGCCCAGAGGGATTGTTCCCGGACCAGGGCACTCTCCGGATAGCGGGCGCGATCGGCCCGCCAGTCGGACACTGGCCTTGCCCCCGCGCCCTTGTATTCGATGAGCTCAGCGGCCCGTCCTTGCCGTTGATCGCGCAGATAGCGCCACTGGCCCAGGAGTTGGGCCCACTTGCCCAGCAGGGTCAGCCCGCCATAGGCCAGGGCCCGCCATCCCGGCAGGAGCCGCCGGGCGGGGCGGGCGATGCGCAGGGCCTGAACGAGCCAGAGTCCCACCCCGGCCCCCAGGCCGAACAGGGCCCCCGCCCACCCCCACGGCAAGGCCAGCCCCAGGGCCAGGCCCAGGGTGGCGCCGCCCCAGCCCAGGGTCCAGCGCCGCGCACTGGTCACCATGGTAGCGAAGGGCAGGTCTCCGCCCTGACCCGCCAGGGCCTGGCAACGGCGCAGCACGTCCAGGGAGCCGTACCCCCCGCGCGCCATCCGCCGCCACCAGTGACGAAACCGCAGCAACTGGGCGTCGTGCAGGGTCATGTCCTGGCCCAGCCGATGGATCTCGTGACCGGCGCGGCGCAAGCGCCAGCACAACTCCGGCTCCTCGCCCGCGATCAGGGCCTCGTTGAAGCCGCCGGCCGCGGCAAAGGGATCGATCCGGTACAGGGCGTCCCCCCCCACGGCGGCGACGAGTCCGGTGGGGCCGTCCCACTCCAGGTCGGCGATGGCGTTGTAGAGGGAGCGATCCGGATAGCGTTCACGGCGGCGGCCGCAGACCGCGGCCACCCCGGCACGGGGCGCCAGATAGCGCCAGGCCTGCTCCACCCAACCGGGTACGACCTGGCAATCGCCATCGAAGAAGTGCACGAACTCCAGTGGCGGCGCCAGTTCCCGCAAGCGGGCAAGGCCCGTGTTACGAGCCCGGGCCATGGAAAAGGGCCGGCTGAGATCCAGCTCAACCACTTCGGCCCCCAACTCCAACGCCAATGCCTGGCTGCCATCGCTGGAACCGGAATCCACGTAGATGAGGTACTCGCCTTGACCCGCCAGCGAGACCAAACAGTCCCGTAACCGCTCGCCCTCGTTCCGACCGATCACCACCAGTCCGACGGGGGGGGCGGGATATTCGGAAGAAGCGGATGCCGCTTTCACGCCAGCGCCCTCATTGAGCCAGCCAATCATGCAAGTGCCAATGTGGAATCAGATCGATCCCCAGGCTAGTTTTAATCATATACAAAATGGTAAAGACCCCGATGCCCATCACTAGACCGCTGACCAAAAAGATCGCCATGCTCAGGATACCCCTACCGGTCCAACCCCCCTGGCTGCTGACAGGGCGGAAAAGGCTCTCGGCAAGCTGGGTCCGATCGTGCTGCTCCTGTAGCAGACACCCCGCCATGGAGGTTCGGCACTGGGCATGGGCCTTGGCCGTTTTAGCCACTGCCTCGCGCATGCAGGGTGGACCAATCCGATGCCCGGCCACCTCGATGGCTTCCGCCACCGCCTGGGCCAGGCCACCCTGCTCGGTGGCTAGACGGACATAACGAAAAACTCCAGCCAGGTTGACGGCGGCAATGGCCAGTTCCTCGCTGGACTCGGCTGGGGCGAAGAGGCGCATGACCGACTGGTTACGACGACGCAATTGGCCGAGCCATTCCAGGCCAGCCATGTCCGCCAGATCGGTGGCCACCACCACCACCGCAACGACCCCGCCAGCCAGGACCAATTCCCCCTCCCGGGCCGAGGCCACGGCAATGCAGGTATAGTCCGCCAAGGTGGCCGCCAGCCCCTCGCGCTCCACCTCGCTGCCGGCGGCAACCAGCACCACGGGGGGGCCAAGGGGACCTGGATGCACCCTGTCAAGAATACCCATATTCACGAACTGTCCTGCTGCTGGCCCCTTGCGCCATACAAGCTAATAAGACTTGTACGGCTCATATAATCAGGCTGATAAGGCTGTATCCAGGCGAGGCAGGGAAACAGCGATGCGATCGCGGGCAGTGGTGGAGGCCCACGGCCGGGATTGATCAGATTTGCGATCATTCTAGACGCAAAAACCGGGCACGGAAAACGCATTGCTGACAATGCCGGCGTAAGCCAAGGGCTGCCTCCCCCACCATGAGCAGGCCGGAAACCGCCCGCGGAGTTGGGGAGCTGACGGCGGACATTCCCGTCCGCTTGTCGCCAGATCGGGTTATGTGTACCCTCCCGTTCAGCGTCATCGCCATCGCAAATCCATGCTCGGGATTTCCCGGAATTCCTCGGCTCCCCTTCAATACCACTTGATGTCCTTGTATCCACGGTCATGCAAGTGATTCAGGCCCACCATGCAGCAGTCAGCCCCCCCGCTTCGCGTCCTTGTCATTGCCGAGGCCTGCAATCCCGAGTGGGTCAGCGTTCCCTTGGTGGGCTGGGCGCATGCGAGTGCCCTGTTGCGTCGGGTCAATGGCCATCTCGTCACCCAGAAGCGCAATCAGCCGGCCCTGGAACGGGCGGGGTTGATCGAGGGGCGTGACTTCACCGCCATCGATTCCGAGGCCGTCGCCAAGCCGGTTTACCGGTTGGCCTCGCTATTGAGGGGGGGCGAGGGTAAGGGTTGGACGACGCTGACGGCCCTCTCTTCCTTGACCTATCCCTTTTTCGAGTGGCTCGCCTGGCGGCGTTTTTCGTCGGCCATCAAACAGCATCAATATGATGTCGTCCATCGCCTCACCCCCTTGAGCCCGACAGCCCCCAGCCTGCTGGCCCGACGCTGCGCCAGGGCCGGCGTTCCGTTCATCCTCGGCCCGCTGAATGGGGGCGTGCCCTGGCCGCGGGAATTCGATGCCGCGCGGCGCCAGGAACGGGAATGGCTGAGCTATATCCGCTCCCTCTACAAGTTGCTGCCGGGAGCGCGCGCCACCCGCCAATATGCCGCGGCGATCATCGTTGGTTCCCGTGATACCTTGCAACTGGAGGCCGCCGAATTTCATCCGAAATGTTTTTATATCCCGGAGAACGGCATCGACCCCGCGCGCTTCAACCTGCGCCGGACCCACCCCGCCACCCTGCCCCTTCGGGTGGCCTTCGTCGGACGGCTGGTCCCCTACAAAGGGGCGGATATGCTGTTGGAGGCCGCGGCGGATCTCATCCGGGAAGGTAAAGTCATCCTGAAAATCATCGGGGATGGCCCCCAACGCCCAGCCCTGGAGGCGATCATCGAGCGGGAGGGGTTAGGGACTGGCGCGGAATTGACGGGCTGGATTGACCACGCCCGCGTGCAGCGAGAACTGATCACCATGGACCTGTTCGCCTTCCCCAGCATCCGGGAGTTTGGCGGTGCCGTTGCCCTGGAGGCCATGGCGGTGGGGCTGGTGCCCGCCGTCGTCGCCTATGGCGGCCCCCGAGATCTCGTCACCCCGGAGACCGGTTTTTTGGTTCCCATGGGTTCCCGCGCCAGCATCATTGGCGGCTTCCGGGAGGTCCTCAACCAAGTCGTCGCCAGCCCCCAACGCCTGGATGAGTTGGCTGAACAGGCCTATCGTCGCGCCTGGCGGCTCTATACCTGGGATGCGAAGGCCGGACAGGTGCTGAAGATCTATGACTGGCTGACCCAGCGGGGCACGAAACCGCATTTTTCCTATCCTCTGCAACCGGAGGACGCCTGACATCCCCGGGTATCCCAGCGGGACACGGCAAGGTCCGCCCAGCGCAGATCCAAAGGTGATTTTTCGGGTTGGCTGCTGTCTGGACTGGCACGCCGTGACTTGAACCCTCTCGTCTTGAGGACCCTCTCCCCGGGGATGAAAGCCCAGCCTGGGCTACCCGACCCGGCACTGTCGGACCGATAACCCCAAAGTCTTCAGGCGGAGCCCTGGTGCGCAAGCAGGGCGCGCAGGAAATCCGCGTATTGACGGCAGATCACCGGCCAGGAGAAGCGCGCACGCAAATCCTCGCGCGTGGCTTGCACCAGGGCCGCGTCCAGGGGCTTTTCCAGGGCGGTGGTCAATTCGCGGACCAAGGCGTCCGCATCCGCGGTATCCAGCAGCCGACCGCTATGTTTGAGAATCCAGCGGGTGCTGGGCGTGTCGTGGGCCACCACGGGCAAGCCACAGGCGGCGGCTTCGATATAGATGTTGCCAAAGGCTTCATCGCGGCTCAGATGCAGAAACACATCGGCGCAACGATAGACGGCCGGCATGCGGTCCGGGGGGACCGTGACGCGCCGATAACGGGGACCCAGCAGCTCCTGGCCGAGTCGGTCACACTCCTCACGCAGGGGACCATCACCCGCCAGCAGCAGGTGGGCGCCGGGCAGGGCCGCAACCGCCCTGACGCCTTCGAGGGGAAACTTGGACGGGATCAGGGCGCTGACCATGCAGACCAGGGGTACCCCGTCAGGCAAACCAAAAGCGGCGCGTTCGGCGGGGCCGGGGGTGAAACGGTCGAGTTCCACGCCATTGGGGATCAAGGCGCAGCGCCAGCGCTCCTGGTTGCGCTGCTGGTAGACGGGATTGGTACAGACCAGACCATCGCAGCCGAACCAGCGGTATTCCCGATTTCCCGCATAGGCGGGCCAGTCCCCGTTCTCGGTGACGAAGACGTGCAAAGGGCGACCCGCCTTGCGCTTGGCCCGCAGCACCCAGTTGACAAAGGGATAACTGCACGTCATGGTCAGATCGAACCGGCTTGGCTCAAAGGCTTGCCACAGGGAAGGGACGAACGTCAGTTCCTCCCACCGATATTCGGAGCGCAGGGGCGGAATGGACGGCCAGTTGCGGAACCGCTCCCGCGGGACCATGCGCCCTTGCAGCCAGCCATAGGCTTGGCCCGGCCGGGCGGGGCCAGTACCCATCAGGGTGACGTCAAAGCCTTCCTCGCTCAAACCGACGCCAAGCTGCTCGAAGGCGGTTTCAGCGCCGCGCGCGACGGCGTGCAGGCCAGGTAACGCGATGAGAAGACGCGGTTTCATGATGGCTCGGCGGCGAGGGAATGGGTGAGGACCTGAAGGTTGGATCGAACGCCCTGGTATTTGGGCGTCCGCTGCTGGCCGGAGAGGCGCAGCCAGGCAAGCCGGGTGGCGAAGGCCAGGATATAGACGAAGCGAACCCAATACTCCGCCCAGCGCCCATAGCAGGCGCGTTGCACCTGAAAACGGGCCCGCCAGATCAGGCGTTGGCGGCGTTGGTCCAGGAGACGACTGGCATCCGACGAGGCACCCCCCAGGTGGGTAATGGAGGGGATCGCGTCAAAGCGAACCTCCCAGCCATGACGCCACAGGCGGTGACACCATTCGCAGTCCTCACCATAAAAGAAGAACCGCTCATCCATGAGCCCAGCTTGGCGGATGGCGTCGGATCGCATCAGCATGAAGGCGCCACCGATCCAGTCGACGGCCCGTCCCCGGGCGGTTTCCCGATCCCAGCCGGGATCATCGGGATCGGCCCAGGCAAAGAGCCGGGGCAGCAGGTAGGGCAATCCAAGGGCGCGCAGGGTTTCCCGGTCGGGCCGGGGGAAATGGCGGCAGACATTCTGCACCGAGCCGTCGGCGTTGCGCAGCATGCAGGAAAAGGCGCCGGTTCGCGGGTGATCTTTCATCCACTCGATGGAAGTCCGCAGACAGTCCGCGTGCACCAGGGTGTCGCTGTTCAGCAGGAGTTGAAAGGGCGGACCATCCTCCCGCTCCAGAACCAGCCGCATGGCGTGATTATTGCCCCCGGCAAAGCCCAGATTCCGCTCCAGGGGCAGAAACCGGACCCAGTCACGCCAGCCCTCCCGATCCAAGGCGCTGCTCAATACCCTGACGGAGTCATCGCCAGAGGCATTGTCGATCAGGATCACGTCGAAATGGGGATAGTTCCGACGCTCCACCGCCAGGCTGCGCAGGCAGGCCAGGGTCAGGTCCGGGGTGCGGTAGTTGAGGATGTGGATGGTCAGTTCGATCATGGCCAGGTATCCGCGTAAATCCGGTGATTCTTGTCCCGGTTAGGGGTTTGCGGTAACGCCAATCCTCCAGAGCGGGTGGCAAGTCACGGCTCAGCGGGGCAAGGACCGCGGCCTCCGGGTATCAGGTGCCAGAGGCTCGCGACGGGTCAGTGCTTGGCCAGGAACGCGTCGAAATAGGCGATGGTGGGCTTGAGGCCGTCGCGCAAGGGGACCTTGGGCTCCCAACCCAGGACGGACTTGGCCAGGCTGATATCGGGCTGGCGCTGGCGAGGATCGTCCTGGGGCAGGGGCAGGTGCACCAGGGGCGAGCGGGAACCGGTGATGTCGCGGATTGCCTCGGCCAGTTCGATCATGGTGAATTCACCCGGGTTACCGAGATTGACGGGGCCGGTGAAGTCATCGGGGCTGTCCATCAGGCGCACGAAGCCCTCGACGAGGTCGTCGACGTAGCAGAAGGAACGGGTCTGGGTGCCGTCGCCGTAGAGGGTGATGGGCTGGTTGCGCAGGGCCTGGACGATGAAGTTGGAGACGACGCGACCGTCATTCGGATGCATGCGCGGGCCATAGGTGTTGAAGATGCGGGCGACCTTGATGCCCAGGTGGTGCTGGCGGCGGTAGTCGAAGAACAGGGTCTCGGCGCAGCGTTTGCCTTCGTCATAGCAGGAGCGGGGGCCGATGGGGTTGACGTGACCCCAGTAACCTTCCGGCTGGGGATGGACCTGGGGATCGCCATAGACCTCGCTGGTGGAGGCTTGCAGGATCTTGGCCCGCACCCGTTTGGCCAGCCCAAGCATATTGATGGCGCCATGGACGCTGGTCTTGGTGGTCTGCACCGGATCGTGCTGGTAATGGATAGGGGAGGCGGGGCAGGCCAGGTTGTGGATTTCGTCCACCTCGACGTAGAGCGGAAAGGTCACGTCGTGGCGGAGCAGCTCGAAATAGGGGTTATCGAGCAGGTGGGCGATATTGTCCTTGGTACCGGTGAAGAAGTTGTCGACGCAGATGACGTCGTGACCATCGGCCAGCAGGCGCTCGCAGAGGTGACTACCGAGGAAGCCGGCACCGCCGGTGACGAGGATGCGTTTGCGCAGGGCGTAGTTCATAGCTGGCGTCTAACCCGTTTCATGGAAGGGGGGGAGCGAGGATCATTCAAGCCGCAATAGGCGGGCAGGGGGAGATGATCAGTTGGACGTGAGATGCTGGACCTAATGCGCTGGGTGAGCCTGGTATTGTGCCCAGGAGGCTGCGGCTTCCCCGGCCGGTTGTTGTTGGAGAGCAGAATGTCTGTCACGATGATACAGATTCCTGTCAAGGATAAGAAATCCATGCGGGCGGAATTGCCGTGATGGCCTGGTCACCAGCGGAAGTCCCTGGCGACGACTGAATAGCCGCTTCAGATCACCGCGGAGAGGATAGCCGCTATTTCCCGGCTGACAATGCCAGCCCCGATGCGGCTGTCGAAGAAGGCCTCGGCGCGCTGGCGTCCACGGAGGCCGAAGGCCCTGCGCCGTTCGGGATCCCCCGCCAACGCCTCGATCGCCGCGGCCAGCGCCTCCACATTCCCGGGCGGCACCAGGAGACCGCAGACGCCTTGCTCGACCACCTCGAGGGCGCCATCCGTAGTGGTGCCGACCACCGGCAGGCCAAGGGCCATTGCCTCCATATAGACCACCCCCAAAGCCTCCGCGTGACTGGCTACGACGAAAATGTCCCCGGAACCGAGGAGATCCCTGATCGCCTCTTCCGACATGGGTCCCAGCAGACTGGCCACGCCTGTCAGGCGCAGGGACGCGATCAGGGCCTCCAGCTCCGCCGCATAGGGCCCTCCTCCGGCGATCTCGACCCTTAAGGAACAGCCGCGCGCGACCAGGAGCGCGGTGGCTCGCAGCAGGTCCTGGTGTCCCTTGGAGGGGTGCAGCCGTCCCACCGCCACAACACGGATTGGCCCTTCCTCCTGATGCTCACCACCCCCCCGATCCCCGGGGTTCCAGAGACGCAGGTCCACGCCATGGCGGGCCACAATGGTCCTAGCGGCGATGGCGGCATCGAAGTCACGCTGGATCTGCCTCAGCATCCAGTCCGCCACCACGAAGATCCTGGCGCAGCGCGTCAGTTTCTCGTGCATGGCGCCCCCCCACCACTCCAGCTTGGCGTTGATGGTGACGTCAGTGGTGAGGTCGAACAGGATCCCGGCCAGTTGCGCGATCAAAAGGCTGTT